>JBGSNB010000463.1:0-13848 GCA_041739835.1 Parvularculaceae bacterium
CGCGCTTCGCGCGACCGGCAAGGTGCGGCGCGTGCGCGTCGATGAACCGGCGCACGCCGTCGAACAGCGCGGCGCTGGTATATTCGCCGGCGCGCGGCAACACCTCCTTGCCGACGATTCTGGTCGCAATGTCGGATTTGCGGAGGATCGCGTTGATCGCCTGTTCGATGAAATCCGGTTGCCCCTCCTCGACCAGAAGGACGGCCTTCTTGTCGAGGCAGAACCCGCGCACCTCTTCTTCGATGAGCGGATAGGTGACGTTGAGGCAGTAGATCGGAAGCTCCGCGTCGCCGAAGGCGTCAGAGAGGCCCGCAAGTTCAAGCGCCCGGTTGAGCGTGTTGTAGAGCCCGCCCTGCACGATGACGCCGATATCGCCATGGGCGCCGCCGAGAAATTCGTTGAGGCGGTTTTTCCGGATGAAGTCGATCGCCGCCGGCCAGCGTCTCTCGATCTTTTCGACCTCATGAACGAAATTCGACGGCGGCAACACGACGCGGCTGTAGTCCCGCGTCGGATCTTCCATCGCGTCGCGCAGGGAGAATGCGGGCTTCACATTGTCCCTGGCGACGAAGGATCCGTAGACGTGACAGGCGCGAATGCGCAATTCCAGCATCACCGGCGTGTTCGACGCTTCGGACAACTCGAATCCGCGTTCGACCATCTCGACCATCGAGGCGAGATTGGGGCGGGGATCGAGCAGCCACATCTGGGACTTCATGGCGAAGGCGTGGCTGCGCTCCTGCATGATGGAGGAGCCCTCGCCGTAATCCTCGCCGACAATGACGAGCGCGCCGCCCTTGACGCCGCTGGACGCGACATTCGCCAGCGCATCGGAGGCGACATTGGTGCCGACCGTCGATTTCCACGTTACCGCGCCGCGCAGCGGATAATTGACGGAGGCGGCCAGCATCGCCGCCGCCGCCGCCTCGCTCGCGCTTGCTTCAAAATGCACGCCGAGCGTCGAGAGGATGTCCTGCGCATCGGAGAGAACATCCATCAGATGCGAAATCGGGGCGCCCTGATAGCCGCCGACATAGGAGACGCCCGCCTGCAGCAGCGCCTTGGTGACCGCGAGGATGCCCTCGCCGCAGAAAATGTCGCCGGCGCCAAGGCGCAGGTCCTTCACTTCCTCGGCAAAAGAGCGTTCCGCCATCGCCGTCCCGACCGGATGTCGACCTTTACCCGACCATACGGCGGATTACTTGATTTATCAATTGAATTCATGGCGTCGCGCCGGCCGGCGCGGCAATCAGCCGGCGTCGCTCTTCAGCTCCATGATCCATTCAGGATCGGCGTGATCGCCGACCATGAAGAAATAATCGTGGATCTTCACGAAGCCGTATCGTTGGTAGAGCTTCTGGGCGACGACGTTTTCGGCATAGACGCTGAGAAAGACGCGCTCAAAGCGGTCGCGAAGAAAGTCGAGCGTCGTCTCCAGAAGGCGCGCGCCGAGGCCGCCGCCTTGAACGCCCTTCTTGAGATAGAGCCGGGAGAGTTCGCCTGCATTGGGCGGCGAGCCTGGCACCGGAAGACCGCACGGGCCCGCGACCGCATAGCCGACCGCGTCGCCTGCCTCCGTTTCTGCGATCCAAAGCCCGAATTCGGGATTGGTCAGCAGCGATCGGTAAGCGTCGATGCTGTGCTTCGTCTCCAGAAACGCCTGCGAGTCCTTCGCTGCGTAGAGATCGCCGAAAGTCGCCATGAATGTCTCGGCGCCGAGCTGCGCCAGGATCGGCGCATCTTCTTCAAAGGCCGGCCGGATCGAGAAAGCCATCGAGCATTCACCGCTGCGAGACAGTCCGTACAAAGAGAAAGCCGCTTCAGCGCCCCCGGTTTTTCGCCGATCTTCTGGCGAACAACCAGCGCGCGGAAGCGGCCTTCGGCAAAACCAGCCCGATGCTAAATCGACTCTTTCAGATCTTTCGCCGGACGGAAGGCGATCTTCTTCGACGCCTTGATCTTGATCGCTTCGCCGGTCGCCGGGTTGCGGCCCATGCGCGCCGGACGGTGACGAACCTGAAGAATGCCAAGGCCCGAGAAGCGGAGCTTTGCGCCTTTCTTGAGGTTCTTGCCGATCAGCGTGACGAAATCATTGAGAAGGCCTTCGACCTGCTTTTTCGGCATGTCGTGCGCATTGGCGAGATCCGCCGCGAGGTGCTTCAGCGTCATGACTGACGGCGTTTTCTTCGGAGCAGCTTTCGCCGCAGCGGCTTTCGCCGGGGCGGCTTTTTTCGCGGGGGCTTTTTTGGCCGGGGGCATCTGGATTTCCTTTATGATGCGTTGAAACAAAGAAGTGCGCGTAGAATCACGAGATTCGCGCAAACGCAAATAGATTCGCGGGCTCAAATTGCAAAAAACCCCTGAAAAATGGGCAATTCTGACGCGCGGGGGTCAAATAACCTGAAAATTCTGGGGAAAACCGCGGCAGACGGCGGCGATCCTCACTCCGCGGCGGCCATCGCAACATGCGGACGGTCGCCGCGATAGGCGTTGATTCGCTCTTCGATCTCGCCGCGGAAATGCCGGATCAGGCCCTGCACCGGCCACGCCGCCGCGTCGCCGAGCGCGCAGATCGTGTGGCCTTCGACCTGGCTTGCGACATCGAGCAGCTTATCGATTTCCGAAGTCCGGGCGTCGCCGACCGCCATGCGCTCCAAGACGCGCCACATCCAGCCCGTGCCTTCGCGGCAGGGCGTGCACTGGCCGCAGCTTTCGTGCTTGTAGAAATAGGAAATGCGCGCGATCGCGCGGACGACATCGGTCGACTTGTCCATGACGATCACCGCCGCGGTGCCGAGGCCGGAGCGCACATCGCGCAGCGCATCGAAATCCATCAGCACATCGTCGCAGATCTGCTTCGGCAAGAGCGGCACCGACGAGCCGCCGGGGATGACGGCTTTCAGGTTTTCCCAGCCGCCCCTGACGCCGCCGCAATGCGTTTCGATGAGCTTTCTCAACGGAATCGACATCGTCTCTTCGACATTGCACGGACGATTGACGTGGCCGGAGATGCAGAAGACTTTCGTGCCGGCGTTATTCGGGCGGCCGAATCCGGTGAACCATTTGGCGCCGCGCCGGATGATCGTCGGCGCGACTGCAATCGATTCGACATTATTCACCGTCGTCGGGCAGCCATAGAGACCCGCGCCCGCCGGGAATGGCGGCTTCAGGCGCGGCTGGCCCTTCTTGCCTTCAAGGCTTTCGAGCAGCGCGGTCTCTTCGCCGCAGATATAAGCGCCTGCGCCATGATGCAGATAGAGATCGAAATTATAGCCCGATCCGCTGGCGTTCTTGCCGATCAGCCCCGCCGCATAAGCTTCGTCGACCGCACTTTGCAGCGCGATGCGCTCATCGACATACTCGCCGCGCAGATAAATATAGCAGGCATGCGCCTTCATCGCGAAGGAGGCGACCAGGCATCCCTCAATGAGGAGATGCGGATCGTGACGCATGATGTCGCGATCCTTGCAAGTGCCGGGCTCGGATTCGTCGGCGTTGACGACGAGATAATGCGGCCGGTCCTTCACTTCCTTCGGCATGAACGACCATTTGAGGCCGGTCGGAAAACCGGCGCCGCCGCGTCCGCGCAGGCCCGAATCCTTCATCTGCTGAATGATCCAGTCCGGCCCCATGGCGAGAATGTCATTGGTCGCGTTCCAGCACCCGCGCTTCTTCGCGGCCTCAAGACCGGGGTCCTGAAGGCCGTAAAGGTTGGTGAAAATCCGGTCTTTGTCTTCAAGCAGCATTTCTGTCAGCCTTTGAATTCAATCTTGTCTTCATCCTGAGGAGCGAGCCGAAGGCTCGCGTCACGAAGGATGCGACGCGCGAAGCGGACTTGATGATCCTTCGTGACGCAATGCTTCGCATTGCTCCTCAGGATAAAGATGTTCGATTTGCCAACGGCCGCCATCGCTTACTCCGCCGGCGCCGGCGGCTTCGAATTCGGCAGTTCCCTGATCGGCGCCGCTTTCGAGCCGTCGTAAAGCGACGGATCGGTCAGCGATGTCAGCGCACCCGCCGGATTCGACGTCTTGCGATCGGGATTCGCCGTGCCAATTTTGACTTTCTCGCCGCGGCGGAGCTTCGCCAGCACTTCCTCAAGAATTTCCGGCGTCAGATCTTCGTAATAATGATCGCCGTCTTTCGTTGAAATCTGCACCATCGGCGCGTTGACGCAGGCGCCGAGGCACTCGACCTCGAGCCAGGAAAATTTGCGGTCGTCCGTCACGTGATTCTGCTCGCCGATAACGCGCTCGCAGACGGCGTTCAGCTCCTTTGAACCGCGCAGCATGCAGGGCGTCGTGCCGCAGACCTGAATGAAATAGTCGCCGACCGGCGCAAGATTGAACATAGAATAGAAGGTCGCGACCTCGTAGACGCGGATATAGGGCATATCGAGCTGGCGCGCGATCGCTTCCATCATCGGGATCGAGATCCATCCTTCCTGCTTCTGGCCGCGCCACAGGAACGGGATGACGCAGGACGCCTGACGGCCGGCGGGGTATTTCTTCACCTGTTCATCGCACCACGATTTGTTCGCGGGCGACCAGGCGAAAGACGAAGGCTGATCTTTTGCGGGTTTGCGGGAGGCCATTTAGTCTTTCCGATAATTCGGCGCACTTGATTCTGATGGCTTCAAGTCGCGCTCGAGACGTGCAATTCGCTTTTTCGCTCGCACGACTTGCCAATTTTCTAGGGCAAGCATGAAGGATATTACCGATCTTCCAACCAGCGGTAATTTCTTTGGCAATCCCACGAGCCACAACAACCACATCGCTACGCCGCCCGCAAAAATCGCCAATGGCGCAACTTCGTAGTCAACATCTAGCGCTAAGGCGATTTGAGTTGGCGCCTGAGTAAACACGTATATCCAGACTCCGAACGCACACCCGCCAATGACAATTGGCATTCTATCATTGACATGCTTGCTTAGAAGCCGGCCGGCAAGTGCGCCGCTTGCTGCAAACAACAGCAATCCGCCAACTGATATTGCCGCCAAATACGGGAGAATACTCACCGATCAATCTCCCCGAACACGATATCCAGCGAACCGATAATCGCCGAGACGTCGGCGAGGAGGTGTCCGCGGCACATCCAGTCCATGGCTTGCAGATGCGGGTATCCCGGCGCGCGAATCTTGCAGCGATAGGGTTTGTTGGAGCCATCCGAGACGAGATAGACGCCGAACTCGCCCTTCGGCGCCTCAACCGCGGCGTAGACCTCGCCTGCGGGAACCTTGAAGCCCTCCGTGTAAAGCTTGAAGTGATGGATCAAGGCTTCCATCGATTGCTTCATCTTCGCGCGCTTGGGCGGCGCGACCTTGCCGTCGGTCGTCATCACCGGCCCCGGCCCCTCGGCGCGGATCTTGGCGATCGCCTGTTTCATGATGGAGACGGACTGTTTCATCTCCTCGACGCGGCACAGATAGCGATCCCAGCAATCGCCGTTCATGCCGACCGGAATGTCAAACTCATATTCGGCGTAGGTCTCGTAGGGCTGGCTCTTGCGCAGATCCCACGCGACGCCCGAGCCGCGCACCATGACGCCGGTGAAGCCCCATTTGAACGCCTCGTCAGCGGTCACGACGCCGATATCGACATTGCGCTGCTTGAAGATGCGGTTTTCGGTGACCAGCGATTCTATGTCGGCGAGTTTCTGCGGATATTGATCGCACCAGGCATCGATGTCCCTGATGAGCGCGTCCGGCAGATCCTGGTGGACGCCGCCGACGCGGAAATACGCGGCGTGCATGCGAGAGCCGGACGCGCGTTCGTAAAACACCATCAGCTTTTCGCGCTCTTCAAAGCCCCAGAGCGGGGGGGTGAGCGCGCCGACATCCATCGCCTGCGTCGTCACGTTCAATATATGCGAGAGGATGCGGCCGATCTCGCAAAAGAGGACGCGGATGTGCTGCGCGCGGCGGGGAACATCGATCCCGAGAAGGCGCTCCGCCGCGAGGCAGAAGGCGTGCTCCTGGTTCATCGGCGCGACATAATCAAGCCGGTCGAAATAGGGGATCGCCTGCAGATAGGTCTTGTATTCGATCAGCTTCTCGGTGCCGCGATGCAATAGCCCGATATGCGGGTCGACCCGCTCGACCACTTCGCCGTCAAGCTCGAGGACAAGTCGCAGGACGCCGTGGGCCGCCGGGTGCTGCGGCCCGAAATTGATGGTGAAATTCCGGCCGGCGGAAGCGTCGGAAGGCGAGTCCTGAACGATGCGCGCGTCGTCAGCCATTACGCTTTCCCCTTCGCTTTCTCATCGCCAGGCAACACGTATTGCGCGCCCTCCCACGGGCTCAAATAATCGAAATTCCGGAATTCCTGCACGAGCTTCACGGGCTCGTAGACGACGCGTTTTTGCTGGTCGTCATAGCGGACCTCGACATGGCCGGTGAGCGGGAAATCCTTGCGGAGCGGGTGCCCTTCAAAGCCGTAATCGGTGAGAATGCGGCGAAGGTCGGTGTGTTCCGCGAACACGATGCCGTACATGTCGAACGCCTCGCGCTCGAACCAGTCGGCGCAGGGATAGACGTCGCGCACGGACGGAACCGTCGCATCTTCCGCTGCCTCGACCTTCACGCGAATGCGCTGATTGTTGTGCATCGAGAGCAGGTGATAAACGACGTCGAACCGACTGGCGCGTTCCGGGTAGTCGACGCCGCAAATGTCGATCAGCTGCACGAACCGGCACAGCGTATCGTCGCGGAGGAACCTCAGAATGTGCGCGATCCGCGCCGCATGCGCGTCGATCGTCAGCTCGCCATAGGCGACGCGCCATCCCCTGATGTCGTCGTCGATGGCGGCGGCGATGTGTTCGCCGAGTTCTTTCAGATCTTCGCTCATATGCCTGTCTGACGCCTTACCGGACAATCGTTCCTTCGCGTCGGATTTTCTTCTGGAGTTGCAACACCCCGTAAACGAGGGCCTCCGCCGTCGGCGGGCAGCCCGGAACGTAGATGTCTACCGGCACGATGCGATCGCAGCCGCGCACGACCGCGTAGGAATAATGGTAATAGCCGCCGCCATTGGCGCACGATCCCATCGAGATCACATAGCGCGGGTTCGGCATCTGGTCGTAAACCTTGCGCAGCGCAGGCGCCATCTTGTTGGTCAAGGTGCCGGCGACGATCATCACGTCGGACTGGCGCGGGCTGGCGCGCGGGGCAAAGCCGAAACGCTCGAGGTCGTAGCGCGGCATCGACGCCTGCATCATCTCGACGGCGCAGCAGGCAAGGCCGAATGTCATCCACATCAAGGAGCCGGTGCGCGCCCAGTTGATGAGCGCGGCCGATGAGGTTGTGAAGAACCCCTCGTCGGCCAGCTGCTTCGAAAGGTCGGTGAAGAACGGGTCTTTGAGATCGGGGTTGTAAGCGGGGCCATCGAATCCTGCCGGGCCTGGTTTTTCGTCTAGCGCCATTCGAGGGCCCCCTTCTTCCATTCGTAAAGGAAGCCGATCGCGAAGACGGCGAGGAAGACGAACATCGACCAGAAGGCGAAGACCTGGAAATCGCGGTCGGCGCCCAGCGTCGGGTTGAACAGGGTCACCGCCCACGGAAACAGGAAGGCGACGTCGAGATCGACGATGATGAAGAGTATGGCGACAATGTAGAACTGCACGTCGAACTTCATTCGGGCGTCGTCAAAGGCATTGAACCCGCATTCATAGGTCGAGACTTTTTCCGGATCCGGGTCTTTCGGCGCGATCACCATCGGGGCCAGCGTGAAGGCGAGCGCCAGCGCAATTGCGATGCCGAGGAAGACGATGATCGGCAGGTAGTCGAGAAGAAACTCAGGGGTCGCCAAGGCGCGCTCCTACAAGTCAGAATTCGCGGCGGAAACTAAGGAGGCGGCGATCGAAACGCAACGCCAAAAGCGCCGGCGATTCAACGCAAAATGGTGAAGAATCAAGGGGCTCTGGCGTCGGTGCGCGGCGTCATTTCGGCGGTTGCGGCGGCGCCTCCGCCGCATCGGGCTCGGTCGGGGCCGCCGGGTCGCCATAGCCCTCCTGGCCGTCCGCCATGAATTCGGACCAGTCTTCCATCTCCCAATAGCGCTCGTCGAGCAGCGAATCGCGCATCGGCCCTGGAATGGCGGTCTCCAGCAGCAGTTTCTGTTCGGCGCGGGACGCGGCGAACGCCGACAGGTGAGCGATGTCTTCGCCCGTCAGATCAATGACATAGCCAAGCTCAACCGACTGGAATTCAACCATCGCCGGCGCGCCGCGCCACATCCGGGCGGCGAATTCGAGCGGATCAGAGCGCGTGAAATCGTCCGCGGCGTCGAGCGCAGGGGCCGCCTTTCCGCCGACGCCATTGGCGGCATGGCAGATGACGCAGCCTTTTTCCACAAACAAAAGTCGCCCCTTGGCCGGCTCGCCTCCGGCGGCGGCATTTGCTTCAGCCGCTTTCTCGGCGCAGCCGGCGGCCGCCAGAAACAAGCCTGAAATTGCAAGCGATAGGGCAATTTTCATTGCAGCCTCCTGAGAAAGTCCGAGAATCCGCCTATTCGAAGGGGCCGTCAAACAGCATCAATTCTCTGCGCCATGTCGCCGCCGTCGGAATGGCCGGTGACGGGCAATGGGAGCCTTCAGCCTTTCGGGCCGAGCCCGAGGCGCGCGGTCGAATGACCGCGCTGGCGTATCGCCTCCCACCACCACCGGTTTTCGATATACCATGTCACGGTCCTGCGCAGACCTTCGTCGCCGTTCGTCGCCGGCCGCCAGCCGAGATCCCGCGCGATCTTCGAGGCGTCGATCGCATAGCGAAGATCGTGGCCGGGGCGATCCTTCACAAAACCGATCAGCTCGGCGTGCGGCTCTTTGCCGGGGCGCAATTCATCCATCAGCGTACAGATTGACATCACGAGGTCGATGTTGCGCTGCTCGTTGTTCCCGCCGACATTGTAGGATTCGCCGATGGCGCCCTTCTCGATAATGGTCAGCAACGCATCGGCATGATCATCGACATAGAGCCAGTCGCGGATATTCTCGCCCTTCCCATAAACAGGAATCGGACGTCGTTCGAGCGCAGCGAGTATGACGACCGGTATCAGCTTTTCGGGAAACTGATACGGCCCGTAATTATTCGAACAGTTGCTGGCGACAACTGGCAAATGAAAGGTCTCGCGCCAGGCGCGCGCAAGATGATCGGATGAAGCCTTCGACGCCGAGTAAGGCGAGTTCGGACGATAGGGGGTTTCCTCGGTAAAAAAACCCTCAGGCCCGAGCGAGCCGTAGACCTCATCCGTCGAAACGTGATGAAATCGGAACCTCTCCCTGCGGGCGCCGGACATACTCTCATAATAGCGCCTCGCCTCCGTCAACAGCGAGAACGTCCCGACGATATTGGTTTCGATGAACGCGCCGGGTCCGTCGATGGAGCGATCGACATGGCTCTCGGCCGCAAGATGCATGACGGCGTCCGGCTGGTGCTTCGCGAGCGCATCGGCGACTTGGCCTCGATCGCAAATGTCGCCTTTCACGAACGAATAGCCCGGCCGGTCGTCCCAGCCCTTCAGATTGTCGAGATTGGCGGCGTAGGTCAGCTTGTCGAAATTGACGATCGCCAAGCCGCGATCAAGCGCCGTCCTTATGACTGCAGATCCGATGAATCCCGCCCCGCCGGTGACCAGAATTTTCATCAATTTATTCCCAATTCGCCAGCGTCGCGCCGTCAGCGGGTCTGCGGCGTTAGGTCCGGTCTTTCCCCGAAATTGTCAACCCAACCGAATTGCGGGTAACCCTCAGACGCAGTAGCCGTGCAGCGAACTTCTCGACTTGGCCAGTCGGTCTATCGCCGCCAGATCCTTCAGGAACGCCTCGAGATCGCGAAGCGGAATCATGTTGGGTCCATCGGATGGCGCCCGATCCGGAGATTCGTGCGTTTCGGCGAAAATTCCGGCGACGCCGACCGCGACCGCTGCGCGCGCCAGCGTCGGGACGAATTCGCGCTGGCCGCCCGACGTCGCGCCCTGCCTTCCCGGCTGCTGCACGGAATGGGTGGCGTCGAAGATGACAGGGCAGCCGACGTCGCGCGCAATGATCGGAATGCTGCGGAAGTCCGATACCAAAGTATTGTAGCCAAAGCTTACGCCCCGCTCTGTGACAAGCACGTTCGGGTTGCCGGCGGCGACCGCTTTGGCGACGACGTTCTTCATGTCGGCGGGCGCGAGGAACTGGCCCTTCTTGATCTTGAGCGTCTTCCCGGTCTGCGCCGCCGCGACAATCAGGTCGGTCTGCCGGCAGAGAAAAGCGGGAATTTGCAGCACATCCACAGCCTCTGCGGCGATCGCGCATTGCTCGCGTTCATGGACATCCGTCACAACGGGAATCGAAAGGCGTTCGCGGATCTCGGCAAAGACCGGCAAGGCCGACAGCAGTCCCATGCCGCGATCGCTTGCGCCGCTTGTCCGATTGGCCTTGTCAAACGAGGTCTTGTAGATCAGCGGAATGCCGATCCGCCCGGCGATTTCCTTTAGGGCGCTCGCCATTTCCAGCGCGTGCGCGCGGCTTTCGAGCGCGCAGGGGCCGGCGAACAGCACGAAAGGGCGATCATTGCCGATTTCAATGCGTGTCGCGCCAAGGGCGATGGTAACAAGAGCGTTAGGCGTCGGCATTTTCCGAATTCCATTCCGTCCAGCGCCGGAATTGCGCCGCAGGAAGATTGCAGCTAAATGGCTGATGCGAAAGGCGGCGGCAATAGCGTCGAAGCGCTAATTCACGCACGGGGCCCCGGCAACAATGGCCGACATTCTGGAAATCGCCCGAGAGGTGATCAGGACCGAAAGCGCGGGACTGAACGAATTGGCGCAGTCGCTCGGCCCAGAATTCCTGGGCTTGTGTCGGTTGCTCGAGGCGGCGCAGGGCCGCGTCATCGTCACCGGGATGGGCAAATCAGGTCATGTCGCCAGAAAAATCGCGGCGACCCTGGCTTCGACCGGCAAGCCCGCGTCCTTTGTCCACCCCGCAGAGGCCAGCCACGGCGATCTCGGCATGATTACTTCGATGGACGCAATTCTCGCGCTCTCGAAGTCGGGTGAGACCGATGAACTGCGCGATATCCTTGCCTATGCGAAGCGCTTCGCAATTCCGCTGGCGGCGATCACCTGTGACCGCGACTCGACTCTCGCCCGCGCGGCCGATGCGCCGCTTATTCTGCCGACCGCGCAGGAGGCGTGCGGCGAAACCGGCGCGCCGACGACATCGACAACGATGATGATGGCGGCGGGGGACGCGATCGCCGTCGCGCTCCTCCGTTCAAGGGGATTTTCGGCAAGCGACTTCCGGGGCTTTCATCCCGGCGGCAAGCTCGGCGCCGCGCTCCGAAGGGTCAGCGATTTGATGCACGGGGACCGCGAGTTGCCGCTTTGCCGCGAAGACATCTCCGTCGCCGAAGCGGTCGCTCAACTCTCGCAGGCGGGATTTGGCTGCATCGGGGTCATCGACCAGGCTGGGCGGCTGACGGGGGTCCTGACTGACGGCGACGTGCGCCGGCTATTTGGAAAAAACGTCTCTTCGGAGCCCATTCGATCGGTGATGACCCGCAATCCGCATACGGTGCGGCCGGATACGCTCGCCGGAGAAGCGCTCTCTATGCTGAATAATGGGCGAATCACCGCCCTCTTTGTCGTGAATGGCGAGCGAAAGGCCGTCGGACTCTTGCACGTCCACGATTGCCTGAAGAGCGGCGTCGTCTGACCTGCACGACCGCAGACTCAAAGAACCAGAGAGCCGCCGCGCGCCGCATATGTTCAATCTGACAAATTCCGGAACTTGAGACGTGGACGCGTCCTTGCCAGAAATATCGGTCATTGTCGTCAACTATAATTCCGGCGGACGCCTGGGTCGTTGCCTGCTGCATCTTTCCGGTCAGACATTTCGCGATTTTGAGATCATCGTCGCCGACAATGCGTCGACGGACAATTCGCTGATAGACGCGCGAAAAATGTTTCCAGATGCGACCTACATCGAGACCGGCGCTAATCTCGGTTTCGCCGCCGCGAATAATCTGGCGGTCAGAACAGCGCGCGGCGCATGGATCGCCTTTCTCAATCCGGACGCTTACGCCGAACCGGAATGGCTCGAGCGACTGATGGCGGCGACGAGGAAATATCCTTGGGCGAGCGCTTTCGGCTCGACGCAGCTGAGGGCCGACTCTCCGGAAATTCTCGACGGCGCGGGCGACGTATTCCACATATTCGGCGTCGCCTATCGCGGACATTTCGGCTGGCCGGCGAGTTCGCGTCCCGGAGACGGCGAGTGTTTTGCGCCCTGTGCGGCGGCGGCGCTCTATCGTCGTGACGATTTTGTCAGGCTCGGCGGCTTCGATGAGCGATTCTTCTGCTATGGCGAAGATGTCGACCTCGGGTTCCGTCTTCGCCTCGCGGGCGGCAAAGCCGTTCAGGTCGCAGATGCTATCGTCCTTCATGAAGGGTCCGGCGTGACGGGACGATTTAGCGATTTCACCGTCTATCACGGCAATCGGAACCGGATCTGGCTGACCTACAAGAACATGCCGGGGATTTTCTACTGGCCGCTCCAGCCCTTTCATCTGGCGACGAATTTATATCTTCTCTTGCGGGCTTATGCGACCGGCACGGGAAATGCGCATCTGCGCGGCATTATCGACGCCTATCTGGGCCTCGCCAAAATGGCGGGATCGCGGCGCGAGCTTCAATCCGGTCGCAAGGCCTCCCTGCGGTCGATTGCAAGAGCGATGACATGGTCGCCGCTCAAAGTGATCCGCAGGGAAGCGGACATTCGACCGCCCGCGCAATGAAGCGTTTCAATTATCACGCGATGGGCGGCGCGCTGCGCCTGCTTTTGCTGACGGCTGCGCCCGCGACCCGATCCTGTTCAAACCGATGCGGCGAGGTCGAAATTCAAGTCTCGCGCAAGATCTTCTCATAAGCGTCGATCGCCGCAGCGGACGAATCGATCGGCTGGCGCTTGCCGCCCTTTAGCGCTTCGCGCGCACGCAGGAGCGGGTGATGCGGAAATTGATCCATTCGAGACAGCCATGGCCCCTCACCAACGGTCAGGATCGGCGCTGGCGACAAAAGATACTCCCCGAGTTTGCCCGGCAAAGCGGCGGTCGCAGGCTGATACAAGATCAGCGCGTCAGCGCTCTTCTGCATGGCGAGCGCCTCTTCTTGCGGCACTTCGCCATGTAGACGAATGCGCGCGGCAAGGCGGTGCGCCTTCACGGCTTTCGTTTCGTCGCTGGTGAGCAGGCCGACCAGGTGAAGCGTCGAATTCGGCAAATCCGAAGCAGCCTCGCCAAACGCGGCCAGCAGAGTCTCAATTCGCCGTTCCGGGTGCGACAAGGAAAATCGACCGGTATGCAAGAGATGCGGTCCGGCGCCCGAATATGCGAAGTCCCGCTCCGCCGCCCTTGCAAAATGCCCGATAACGATCGGCGTCAGGTTCGACGTTACATATTTCGAGACTTCGGTTGCTATTGCCTCCGACACGACGACGATTCGATCCGCCTTGGACAAAAGCCGGCGCGCGATCATCCGCTCGATCGAGCGGCGAAAGGCCGACGTCCGCAACTCCTCGCGCAACGGATCATCGATCCAGCTGTCGCGGAGTTCGGCGAGCCAACGCGCGCCGGTCGCTTCCTGAATAAGGCGTGCGGCAAGGTGAGCCGATTCCGGCGGGCTCGTCGAAATCACCCAATCGGGTTTCACTCCGCGTTCGATGACGCTGCGGGCTGCGCGCAACGCCCACCGCATGTCGCCATCCGGCCAGTACAGCGCGCGGCGTAAAGCGACCTTCATCTGCTCAACCGAACTCGCCTGCAGCTCAGTCGAGCCGGCGAGCGACGCCGCGCCGCGCGCACCGGCG
>JBGSNB010000484.1:0-2921 GCA_041739835.1 Parvularculaceae bacterium
GGCGTGCACCGTCAGGAAGTCGCCGCCGAGGCGGGCGACGCTGGCGACGCCGCGCTCGACCGTTGCGCCGATATCGTGGAACTTGAAGTCGAGAAACACCTTCTGCCCAGCGGCGCTTAATTCCTGTGCGAGATCAAGACCGCCGACCGGCATCAACTGGTAGCCGATCTTGTAAAAGGTCCCGGCGGCGCCGATCTGCGCGACCGCGCGGCGCGCCTCATCGACGCTGGGGACATCGAGCGCGACGATCAGTCGGTCGGCGTCTTTCATTTTGGGGCCCCCTTTCGCGGGCGTGCTTCACGCAGTTTCGACGCAGTTGCAAGGCGCTTGGCGCGCTTTCGCGGCGGCGCCTTGCGGGACACCGTCGGCGCGGGGGTTTTTCCCCTGAACGCGCACAGATCGGCGATCGGGCAGCGCCAGCATTCGGGCGTTCGCGCCTTGCAGACATAGCGCCCATGCAGGATCAGCCAGTGATGCGCGCCCTGCAGAAATTCCTTCGGCGTCATCCGTTCAAGGCCTTTTTCGACCGCCAGCGGCGTCTTGCCGGGCGCAAGGCCGGTGCGGTTGGCGACGCGGAAAATATGGGTGTCAACCGCGATCGTCGGCTGCCCGAACGCGACATTGCAGACGACATTCGCGGTTTTGCGGCCGACGCCGGGAAGCCGCTCCAGCGCTTCGCGGTCAGCAGGCACTTCGCCGCCATGCTCGGCGATCAGCATCCGCGAGAGCGCGACCACGTTCTTCGCCTTGGCGCGCCAGAGCCCGATCGTCCGGATATGGCGGGCAATATTCTCTTCGCCGAGCGCCGCCATTTTTTGCGGCGTGTCGGCGAGCGCGAACAGGGCCGGCGTCGCCCTGTTGACGCCGGTATCCGTCGCTTGCGCCGACAACACGACCGCGACCAGCAGGGTGAAATGATTGCGATAGCGCAGCTCGGTTTCCGGCGACGGCGCAGCAGCGGCGAAACGCCGGAAAATTTCGGCCGCTTTCGCCTTCGTCATCGCCGCCATCGCCGCCTCGCCCGCCGAAACGGGCGGGACCTTGCCGCCTCGCCGGTGCGGAAGTCAAACCGTCGCCGTGACGGCGCGCCGATCTGCGGCTAAGGTCGCCGCCATGACACGCATTTGCGTTTATGAGGACATGCCGCCCGCCGAGACAGGCCGCGCGGCGGGCGAGCCGGCCGGAACGGGCTCCGGCGCCGCGCATTTCGACGCGATACTCCAGCCCAATCGCTCGTTGCCGAACGGCGGGTTCCTCGCGGTGATGGCGATCATCGTCGGCGCCAATTTTCTGTTTGGCGTTTACTTCTATGCGATCGGCGCCTGGCCGGTGATCGGCTTTTGCGGGCTCGACGCGCTGCTTGTTTGGCTGGCGTTCAAGCTGTCCTACCGACAGGGCCGTCTGCGCGAGCGCATCCGCATCGACGCTCGCGAAGTGACGATCTCGCGCGCGCTGCCGTCCGGCCATGAACTGCGCTGGCGTCTTCAGCCGTTCTGGGCGCGCGTCGTCATCGACAATCCGGGCGCGCATGAAACGCGGGTGCGGCTGGTCAGCAAGGGGCGCTCGCTCGTTCTCGGCTCTTTCCTGTCGCCCGAAGAGCGCATGCATTTCGGCAGGGCGCTCGACACGGCGCTCCGGCGCGCCAGCCAGAGGACCTGACGCATGATCGCGTTTTTCCTGTCGCTTGCGAGCGCGGTCGCCGTCGTCGGCCTTATCTACTGGCGATGGGCGAAAAAAGTCGAGGCGGATATCGCCGAAGGCGCGGCCGAGGAATTCGCGCGCCTCAACGTGAGCGACCCGGCGCTGATTGACGGCATCGACGAAGCGTCATTTCGCCGGATATATCGCCGCGTGCATTTCCCGCGTTTTCCAAAATACGCGCTCGCGATCGTCGCCGCCTTTGTCGCCGCGCTTCCCCTGACGCTCGGCGCCCTCGCCGCGATCGCCTGGGGCCTCGATTCGATCGGCATGTCGGCGGATGCGCAGGCGATCGCCAAAAGCGTTCCCGTCGAGGGATCGATCGCCGGCGTCAGCCGCGACGACCAGGAGACGATCGCGCTTTATTACGTCCAGGATGTCGTGAAGTTCTATTACTATTTCGGATTGATATTCGTCTGGCTGGCGATCGTTTTCATCGCAATGCGCCGCTTCCATCGAACGCGGCCCGGCTATCTGCGCGACGAGATCGCAAAGGAAAACAAGGGGAGCTGAAGCGGTGGAATATCTTCATACCATGGTGCGCGTCAGCGATCTCGATCAATCGCTCGATTTTTATTGCGGCAAGCTCGGTCTTGTCGAGATCTCGCGCGTGAGCAACGACAAGGGCCGCTTCACGCTGGTCTTCCTCGCCGCGCCCGGCGATGCGCAGGCGGCTCTGGCGCGCAAGGCGCCGCTGGTCGAGCTCACCTATAATTGGGACCCGGAAGACTACCAGAGCGGACGGAATTTCGGGCACCTCGCCTACCGGGTCGATGACATCTACGCGCTCTGCGCCAGGCTGATGCACGCCGGCGTCGTCATCAATCGTCCGCCGCGCGACGGCCATATGGCGTTCATTCGCTCGCCGGATGGAATTTCGATCGAGCTGTTGCAGAAGGGCGATCGTCTGCCTCCGGAGGAACCCTGGGCCTCGATGCCGAATACCGGGACTTGGTGATCCGGTGGCGGGGCGGGCGCAAATTGTCTGCAGGCCGCTGACGCCAGAGCGCTGGGACGATTTTTGCGCCGTGATGGGACCTTCGGGCGCCTGTTTCGGCTGCTGGTGCATGTATTGGCGGGCGCCGCGAAAAGACTTTGAAGGGCCGGCTAGAAAGACCATGAAGCGGCGCATGCGCGCGGTCGTCGAGGCGGGGCCGCCGCCCGGCCTCATTGCCTATGCCGGACGCGAACCGGTCGGCTGGGCGCAGGTCGGACCGCGAGCG
>JBGSNB010000518.1:0-4521 GCA_041739835.1 Parvularculaceae bacterium
CGCCGCCGCGAGAACCAATCGCGGCGCGATCGAGTCATTGACGATCCGGCAGCGGACAACCGGCGAGCAGGCGGCGGCGCGCGCCGCCTTTACGCGCCGCCTGCGCCTTGCGCTGCCGATCATCGCCGTCATTCTGATCGCCGCATTTTTCCTGAACACGCGCACCGGCGGCGGCGATGAGGCTTTCCTCGAAGACTTCGCCGATGTCGAAGCGACGCCGCAAAACCTCACGACCGCCAAGCCGCAATTCACCGGCGTCGACGCGCGCGGCGATCCTTACGAGATCACCGCCATTTCCGCGAGCCGCCAGCCTGACCAGGAGGCGATCGTCGAGCTTGATCATCCGCGCGCCGTCACCGCCAGCGGCGACGCGCAATCCGTGGTCGCCGCCGAGGCGGGCGTTTTCAACACCGATGAAAAGAAGCTTTTACTGAGGGACGGCGTCACCTTCGAGCGCGCCATCGGCCGCGACAATTACGTGCTGAAGACGCCGACCGCGACGGTGTCGATCGACGATCAGACGCTCGCCAGCAGCGACGGCGTCGACGGCGCGGGTCCCGGCGGCGCCTTGCTGAAAGCGGACCGGATGAACGCCGACAACCGCGACGGTCTTGTCGTCTTCGAAGGCAATGTCCGCATGCGGCTTTACCCGAAGAAGACCGAAGTTCCGTCCGGCGCCGTCGAAACGGCCCCCGAAAAAGCGACAGAAAGCGGAGAAGAAGAAAATGAATAAAGTGGGGGCGTTGCTCATCGCCGCGGCGTTCAGCGTCGCGTCGCTCGCCGGCGCGTCGGCGCAGCTTGCGCCGCATGACGCGGACGGCCCGATCGACATCACCGGCGATCGGCTCGAAGTCGTCGACGATGTCGCAACATGGATCGGCAATGTGCGCGCGGTGCAGGGCGAGGCGATCCTGACGGCGGAAAAGCTCATCGCCGATCTCGACGAGGCGGGGTCCTTCACGAAAATCCATGCTGTCGGGACCGTTCGCTATTCCAACGGCAAGGAAGCGATTTCCGGAAAGGTCGGCGTTTATGACGGGGCGACGCGGACAATCACGATTTCCGAGGACGTCGTCGTGACGCAGGGCGAACAGGTGATGACCGGCGGGGAACTCGTTTACTGGATCGACAGCGAGCGACTGCTGTTCACCGCGCCGAGCGGCCGGCGCATTCGAGGCATTTTTTATGCCAAACAGGGCGAAAGCCAGTCGTGACTTCACCAAACCTTAAAGAGAGGCGCCGCTAATGGCAGACGAGATGAACGTGGATCCCGGCATAGTCGGCGCACGGCCAGAGGCCGCCAAGCGCGCTCCGCCCCGCCCAACGGTGGTCGAAGGCGGCGGCGGGCTGTTCGCCGAAAATCTCGGCAAGACGTTCAAGCGCCGGCCGGTCGTGCGCGGCGTTTCGATCAGCGTCCGCCGCGGCGAAGTCGTCGGCCTTCTCGGCCCGAACGGCGCCGGCAAGACGACCTGCTTTTACATGATCACCGGGCTTATTCCCGTCGATTTCGGCACGATCTCGATCGACGGCCATGACGTGACGCGCCTGCCGATGTACCAGCGCGCCCGACTCGGCCTTGGCTATCTGCCGCAGGAAGCGTCGATCTTCCGGGGTCTGACGGTCGAACAGAATCTTCGCGCCGTCGTCGAGCTTGTCGAGCGCAACAAGGACAAGCAGCAGGCGCTGATCGATGATCTTCTGAACGAGTTCAACATCACCCATATCAGGAACGCCCCGGCGTTGGCGCTGTCCGGCGGCGAGCGTCGCCGGGTCGAGATCGCGCGCGCGCTGGCGACCGGCCCCGCCTTCATGCTGCTGGACGAGCCGTTCGCCGGCATCGATCCCCTGGCGATCGCCGACATTCGCGAGCTGGTGCTTCATCTCAAGGATCGCGGCCTCGGCGTGCTGATCACCGATCATAATGTGCGCGAGACGCTGGATATCATCGATCGCGCTTACATCATTCACGAAGGCGAAGTTCTCATCGAGGGCGCGCCGGGCGACATTGTCGGCGATAAAGACGTCAGGCGCGTCTATCTCGGCGACCGATTCCAGATGTGACCGGAGGATAAAGGGGCATTGTGGCGTCCGCTCCAAGATTAGAATTCCGGCAATCGCAACAGCTGGTGATGACGCCGCAGCTGCAGCAGGCGATCAAGCTGCTGCAATTGTCGAATCTTGAGCTGTCGGAATTTGTCGAGCAGCAGCTTGAGGAAAATCCGTTTCTTGAGCGCGTGTCGGAGCCTGATGCGCCCGACGGCGCGGATCGCGCCGACGCCGACCGCTCGGACGCTGCGGACGAACGCGAGGATCGCGGCGAGACCGCGACGCTTGATCTTGAGAGCGACAGCGGCGCGGCGAAGGCGGCCGAAGCGCTTGACGCGCCGCATGACGATGGCGATGCCGTCGCGGCCCCGAACGACGCGGAATACAAATCGAACGAATGGGCGAATGTCGGGTCCGGCGGCTCCTCCTCCTTCGAGGATGAGAGGGCGTTCGGCGAGACGCTGAGCCGCGACATTTCGCTGTGGGAGCATTTGACCGAGCAGCTGCATGTCGCGACGCGCGATCCGCAGGAGGTTTTCGTCGGCGCCTATCTGATCGACCTCATCGATGAGGCCGGGTATCTGCGCGAGAGCGTTCAGTCGATTTCGGACCGGCTCGGCGCCGAGCCTGCCGATGTCGAGCGAACGCTGAAGCTGGTGCAGACCTTTGAGCCGTCCGGCGTCGGTGCGCGCGACATCAAGGAATGCCTCTGTCTCCAGCTCACCGACCGCAATCGCCTCGATCCGGCGATGCAGGCGTTCATCGACAATATCGAGCTGATGGCGAAGGGCGATCTGAAGGGCCTCATCAAGGCGGTCGGCGTCGACGAAGAAGATCTGCGCGACATGATCGCGGAAGTGCGCACGCTGAACCCGAAGCCGGGCTACGCCTATGGCGGCGAGCCGGTGCAGGTCGTGACGCCGGACGTGATCGTCAGGAAATCCGCCGACGGCGGCTGGAAGATTGAGCTGAATTCGGAAACGCTGCCGAAAGTGCTCGTCAATCGCGTCTATTATTCGGAATTGTCGGCCGTCAAGCGACGCGAGGAAGATGCGATGTTCGTCAGCGAGCAATTCGCGAACGCAAACTGGCTGGTGAAAAGTCTCGATCAGCGCGCACGGACGATCCTGAAGGTCGCCAGCGAGATCGTGCGCCAGCAAGACGCCTTCATGGTCTACGGCGTCCGGCACTTGCGCCCGCTCAATCTGCGCGCGGTCGCTGATGCGATCTCGATGCATGAATCGACTGTCTCGCGGGTGACCGCCAACAAATATATGGCGACGCCCCGCGGCATTTTCGAGTTGAAATATTTCTTCACTGCGTCGATCGCGTCGAGCGAAGGCGGCGAAGCGCATTCCGCAGAGGCCGTCCGGTTCCGGATCCGCGAGATGATCGAAGCGGAAACGCCGGACGCGGTCCTGTCGGACGACCGGATCGTCGAAATCCTGCGCGGCGAGGGCGTCGAGATCGCCCGTCGCACCGTCGCCAAATATCGCGAGACCATGAACATCGCCTCGTCGGTTCAGCGCCGTCGCGCCGCATTGCGCGAAGCGATCTGAGGGCTTTCAATTCGGCCGCAGAGGCCCGATATAATCGCCTGCGCCCGCCGCCACGCGGTCGGGCCGTCACGGAGGCCTTCATGGAAATCCAGGTCAGCGGAAAGAACATCGAACTCGGCGATGCGCTTCAGGCGCATGTGACGGGGCGACTTTCCGACGGCGTTCAGAAATATTTCGGGCGCGGCGCCGAGGCGATCGTGACCTTCACCAAGGAGCGTCACCTCGTCGAATGCGAAATGACGGCGCATCTCTTTTCGGGCGTTTATCTCGCCGCGCATGGCGATGGCGGCGACGCCTATGCGGCCTTCGAAATCGCGCTTGAAAAGCTGGAAAAACGAGTGCGCCGGTACAAGCGCCGCCTCAAGAACCATCAATCGAACGGCAAGGAGCCGTTGCCGGCCGAATCCGCCGCTTATTACACGCTGGCGCCCTTGCCGGAAGAAGATGAGGGCGAAAGCGCCCCCGACTCCGATCCGACGCCGGTTGTGGTCGCCGAAAAGACCACCTCTCTGCGGGAAATGACGGTCGGGGCGGCGGTCATGCAGTTAGACCTTGCAGAAAGCCCGGTGATCGTGTTCAAGAACGCCGCCCATGGCCGCCTAAACGTGGTCTACCGCCGCCGGGACGGGCATATCGGCTGGATCGACCCGGCACCCTGAAACCTTAGGCCTGACGACGTTTCAAACCAGGCGCCTATCAAAGGCAAGACCCGGATTGCCCGGTCCTTGCATCTGACGGCGCGGCGATCAAAAGCGAACCATATGGGTCTTTCGGAATTTCTCTCACCTGACGCGGTCGTCCTTAACCTTCACGCGAGCTGCAAGCGCGAAGCGCTGTCGCAGCTGGCCGAGAAGGCGGCGGCGCTGACCGGCGGGTCGGCGGCGACGATCCGGGAGGCGCTGATGGAGCGCGAGCT
>JBGSNB010000533.1:0-1690 GCA_041739835.1 Parvularculaceae bacterium
GCCGTCATCGAGCGCTACTGGTAAGGCGCCGCGACGAAGCTTGACGCGTCGAACGCCAGCGCCTCGCGCAGGCGCGCAATCTCCGCGAGCTTGGCGTCGAAGACCGACCAGTCGTCATTCTCCGCGATCGGCGCAAAGATCGCCTCGACTTCGTCGATCAGCATCGTACACGGAGCATCGCCCGCGAAATAGGGATGGGCGAGGCGTTCGGGGCGCAAGGGTTCGAATGCGGCGAGTTGCACCTTCAGCGCGGCGAAATCGGCGTCGCGATAAAGCGCGGCGACCGGGCTCGCTTCGGCGCGCGCGGCGGACGCGGCCCCGCAGAACCAGTCGAAGAAAACCCGCTCGAACGGGATTTTCGTCTGCTCCATCGCCTGCAGCAGGGCGACGACGAAGTCGAAATCGCCGTCGCCGGACGGCAGGACGCCGAGCCGCGCGAAAAACGCCTCGACCATCGCGCGCTCGAACAGCGCCGGAAATCGCTGCAACGCCGCGTTCAGCGCGTCCTCCTTCACGGACGCGACCAGCGCGCCGCCGAAGCGTGACAGGTTCCACAGCGCCGCGTCGGGCTGGCGCCCATAGGCGTAGAGCCCGCTATGGTCGAAATAGGCGGCGGTGAAGGAAAAGTCGGCCGTCGGCAGGAAGCGCCACGGGCCGTAATCGAAGCTCTCGCCGGTGACGTTCATGTTGTCGGTGTTGAGGACGCCGTGCACGAAGCCCGCCGCCATCCACTGCGCGGCAAGGCGCGCGGTGCGCGCGACAATGCGAGCGAACCACGCCTCGAAACGCTCCGCCTGCGGAAGGCCGGCAAGTTCCGGATCGAATTCGGCGATGCAATAGTCGGCGAGCCGCGCGATCGCCGCCGCGTCGCCTTCATGCGCGAGGCGCTGGAAGGCGCCGAAGCGGATATGGCTGTGGCCGAGGCGGACCAGCACGGCGGATCGCGTCGGCGACGGCTCATCATTCCGGTAAAGCGCTTCGCCGGTCTCAATGAGACTGAAGGTCTTCGAGGTGTAGACGCCGAGCGCCTCCAGCATTTCGGTCGCGAGAATTTCGCGGACGCCGCCCTTCAAGGTGAGGCGCCCGTCCGCGGTGCGCGAATAGGGCGTCCGGCCGGAGCCCTTCGTGCCGAGATCGAGGAGGCGCCCTTGCGCGTCGCGGAGTTGTGCGAAAAGAAAGCCGCGGCCGTCGCCGATATCGGGATTGTAGACGCGGAACTGATGCCCGTGATAGCGCAGCGCCAGCGGCGCGCCGAGATTGTCCGCAAGCGGATCAAAGCGCGCGAAATGACGGATCCAGCCAGCGTCCGAAAGGTCCTCAAGGCCGACCGCCGCAGCCCAGCGCCGGTTGCGATAGCGCAGGACCGCCTGCGGGAAGTCCGCCGGGGCGACCTTGTCAAAGAACGGCGCGCCGCCGAGGGCGGCGATGCGAGGGTCTGGCCGATATCGCCCTTGCGCCATAAAACTCCAATCAAAGGTCAGCATACGACGTCACGACGGGCCTGGGCGCAGGAAATTGGGCGGAAAACGCCAAAAATCCCTTGCGCGGGCGAAGGCGATCGCGCATGCACCTCCGCCTGAGGCAGGGCGGACGATATGGTCGCAGACGCATTGCTGCAAACCCGCAAGCCGGACGGCGCCTTGCCGACCGCCGAGGATGTGCGCGCCGCCGCGGCGCGCCTCAAGGGCCG
>JBGSNB010000539.1:0-11225 GCA_041739835.1 Parvularculaceae bacterium
GCGCACGTCTGCGGGCAGGCGCGGCGCCGGCGCTTCCTCGATGATCTTCTGGTGGCGGCGCTGCACCGAGCAATCGCGCTCGAAGAAATGCACGACCTCGCCCCTGCCGTCGCCGACGATCTGCACTTCGAGATGCCGCGCACGCGCGATATATTTCTCGACGAGGATGCGATCATCGCCGAAGGAATTCTTCCCCTCGCGCTGCGCCGAGGCGAGCTGTTCGGCGAGATCGGCCTCGCGCTCGACGATTTTCATGCCCTTGCCGCCGCCGCCCGCCGTCGCCTTCAAAAGCACCGGATAGCCGATGCGGGCGCATTCGCGCCGGAAGGTTTCATAGGATTGATCGGCGCCCTGATAGCCGGGCGTCGTCGGAACGCCCGCCTTCTCCATCAAATCCTTCGCGGCCGATTTTGAGCCCATCGCGCGGATCGTCTTCGCCGTCGGGCCGACGAAGACGATGCCGGCTTCCTCAAGAGCGTCGGCAAATTTTTCGTTCTCGGAAAGAAAGCCGTAGCCGGGGTGGATCGCTTCAGCGCCCGTGCGTCTGGCCGCATCGACGATCTTGTCGATGCGCAAATAGCTTTCCGCCGGCTGCGGCGGCCCGATATGGACCGCTTCGTCGCAGGCTTTCACATGCGGCGCGCCCGCATCGGCGTCGGAATAGACGGCGACCGTCGCAATGCCCATGCGCCGCGCGGTCCTGGCGACGCGGACAGCGATTTCGCCGCGATTGGCGATAAGGATTTTGCGGAACATCGATCAGCCGCCAATCACTACTTGCGCGTCGCAATTCGTCATCATTCCTTCACCCAGTTCGCCTTGCGCTTTTCGAGGAACGCGGCGACGCCTTCCTTGCCCTCCGACGTCGCGCGCACGCGCGCGATGATGCCGGCGGTCTCTTCCATCACCGCGTCCTCGACCGGGCGGCCGGCGACAAGGCGGATCAAGGCTTTCGCCTCCTTCTGCGCCGCGGGGCCGCAGGCGAGGAGGTGCTTGACGACGCCATCGAGGGTCGCCTCCAACTGCGCGCGTAAACAGACCATATGCGCAAGGCCGATTTCCTTCGCCTTCGCTGCGTCGAAGCGCTCGCCGGTCAAGAAGAAACGCCGCGCCTGGCGCGCGCCGATGGCGTTGAGGACGAAAGGCGAAATCACTGCCGGAATGATGCCGAGCCGGACCTCCGAAAGCGCGAAGAACGCGTCATCGGAAGCGATGACGATATCGCACGCCGCGGCGAGGCCGACGCCGCCGCCCATGCAGGCGCCGTGCACCATCGCGACGACCGGCTTTTCGCATTCGTAGATCGCATTCAGCATGCCGGCGAGGCGGCGCGCATCCTGTTTGTTCTCGGCGGCGGAAAACTCCGACGCGCGCTTCATCCAGGAAAGATCCGCGCCGGCGGAGAACGCATCGCCCGCGCCGCAAAGGACGACGACGCGCACGGCCGCATCCTTTGAGAGCGTCTTCATCGCTTCGGCGATCTCAGAGATCAGCGTCTCGTTGAAGGCGTTCTTCACCTCCGGGCGGTTGAGCGTCACGCGCGCGACGCCCAAAGAGTCGGCTGAGATGGTGAGGTGTTGAGGGGTCATGCTCGTCGCTCCTACATCCTGAAGACGCCGAACTTCGTCGGTTCCACCGGCGCATTCAAGCTCGCTGAAATGCAAAGGCCCAGCACATCCCGCGTCTGCGCCGGATCGATGATCCCGTCGTCCCAGAGCCGCGCCGAGGAATAATAGGGTGAGCCCTGCGCGTCGTAATCGGCCCTGATCTTGCTTTTGAAGGCTTCCTCGTCCGCGGCGCTCCATTCCTCGCCGGGGCGCAGGCCCTCACGGCGGACGGTCGCCAGAACGCTCGCCGCCTGTTCGCCGCCCATGACGGAGATGCGCGCGTTCGGCCACATGAAGAGGAAGCGGGGGGAATAGGCGCGCCCGCACATGCCGTAATTGCCGGCGCCGTAGGAGCCGCCGACGACAATGGTGAATTTCGGCACGCGCGCGGTCGCGACCGCGGTGACGAGCTTGGCGCCGTCCTTGGCGATGCCGCCCGCTTCCGCCGAGCGACCGACCATGAAGCCGGTGATGTTCTGCAGGAAGATCAGCGGGATCTTCCGCTGCGCGCAAAGCTCGATGAAATGCGCGCCCTTTTGCGCGCTCGGGGAGAATAGAATGCCGTTATTGGCGAGGATGCCGACCGGAAAACCGTGGATATGCGCAAAGCCGGTGACCAGCGTCGAGCCGAACAGCGGCTTGAACTCGTCAAAGACGGAGCCGTCGACGATCCGCGCGATGATCTCGCGCGCATCATAGGGCTTTCTGATGTCGCGTTCGACGATTCCGTAGATCTCTTTTGGATCATAGGCGGGTGGGCGCGGGTCGACGCAGACAAGCGATCCCTGCTTCGCCCAGTTCAAGCGCGAGACGATCTGGCGCGCGAGGCCGAGCGCATGATCATCGTCCTCCGCCAGGTGATCAGCGACGCCGCTCTCGCGCGTGTGCACGTCTCCGCCGCCAAGGTCTTCCGCCGTGACGATCTCGCCGGTCGCAGCCTTGACGAGGGGAGGGCCGCCCAAAAAGATCGTGCCCTGGCGACGGACGATGATCGCCTCATCCGACATCGCCGGAACATAGGCGCCGCCGGCGGTGCAGCTTCCGTGCACGACGGCGATCTGCGGGATGCCGGCCGCCGACATATTCGCCTGATTGTAAAAGATGCGGCCGAAATCGTCCTTGTCCGGAAAGACCTCGTCCTGCATCGGCAGGAACGCGCCGCCCGACTCGACGAGATAAACGCAAGGAAGGCGGTTCTCCGCGGCGATCTCCTGCGCGCGCAAATGCTTCTTCACGGTCAGCGGATGGTAGGTGCCGCCTTTCACCGTCGGATCATTGGCGACGATCATGCATTCAACGCCCGATATGCGCGCGACGCCGGTGATGACCCCGGCGCCGTTGACGTCGCCTGAATACATCTCCCAGGCGGCGAATCCGCCAAGTTCGAGAAACGGCGCGCCGGGATCGACAAGGCGTTCGATGCGCTCGCGCGCCAGCAATTTGCCGCGCGCCTTGTGGCGGTCGGCGTAGCGCGGCCCGCCGCCTTCGGCGACTTTCGCCGCATTCGCCTGCAACTCCGCGACGAGCTTCTCCATCGCCGCGCGATTGGCGGCGAAGCTCTCCGATTGCGTGTCGATCCCGGACTGAATGCGCGGCATGGTTCGATCCTTTGCTTCCTCCCCCGCTAGCGGAAGAGGTGTCGCCGAAGGCGACGGAGGGGATCCTTCGCCTGCGCCCCCCCCTCGATCCGCTTCGCGGACAGCTCCCCCGCAAGCGGGGGAACAAAGAGCGCCCCGTTCAATAATCCTATTGTCGGACAATAGCAATATGTGATAACCTCCCTCCCATCGGTTAAGACCGCGCTGACTGGAGGGAGCCCCATGGCCCGCAATGTCCCGCTCTTGAATTTCGGCCTTCCGCAAGAAATCGAGGAAATGCGCGAGATGATCGCCCGCTGGGTCGCGGACCGCCTCGCCCCCCGCGCCGCCGAGATCGACGCGACGAACAAATTCCCGCGCGACCTCTGGCCGGAACTCGGCGAGCTTGGCCTCCTCGGGATCACGGCGGATGAGGCATTCGGCGGCGCCGGCCTCGGCTATGTCGCGCATGTCGTCGCGATGGAGGAAATCTCGCGCGGGAGCGGCTCGGTCGGGCTTTCCTACGGCGCGCATTCCAATCTCTGCGTCAACCAGATCAACCTTAACGCCTCGAAGGAACAAAAGGCGCGCTACCTCCCGAAACTGATCTCCGGCGAGCATCTGGGCGCGCTGGCGATGTCGGAACCCGGCGCCGGCTCCGATGTCGTCTCGATGAAACTCAAGGCCGAAAAGAAGGGCGACCGCTACATCCTCAACGGCAACAAGATGTGGATCACCAATGGTCCGGATGCGGATGTTGTCGCCGTTTATGCGAAGACCGCCCCGGAGAAAGGCTCGCGCGGCATCTCCTGCTTCATCGTCGAAAAAGGGTTCAAGGGATTTTCAACCGCGCAGAAACTCGACAAGCTCGGCATGCGCGGCTCCGACACCGGCGAGCTCGTGTTCGAGGATTGCGAAGTGCCGGAAGAAAACCTGATGGGCGCGGAAGGCGACGGCGTCCGTATCCTGATGAGCGGGCTTGACTACGAACGCACCGTGCTCGCCGGCGGCTCGCTCGGTCTGATGCAGGCGGCGATGGATGTCGTCATGCCCTATATTCACGACCGCCAGCAATTCGGAAAGCCGATCGGAACCTTCCAGCTGGTGCAGGGGAAAATCGCCGACATGTACACGACGATGAACGCCTGCAAGGCCTATGTTTACGCGGTGGCGCGCGCCTGCGACCGCAAGGAGACGACACGCCAGGACGCGGCGGGTTGCATCCTTTACGCGGCGGAAAAGGCGACGGAGGTCGCTCTCGACGCCATTCAGCTTCTCGGCGGCAACGGCTATATCAACGAGTATCCGACAGGCCGCCTCCTGCGCGACGCCAAGCTCTACGAGATCGGCGCAGGAACGTCGGAAATCCGCCGCATGCTGATCGGTCGTGAACTGTTTGAAGCGAGCGCGTGAGAATGGACGGAAGTTTCGAGCCGATCGAGCGCGCGCCGGCCTATATCCGCGTCTATCGCGCGATCGAGGAAAAGATCAGCGACGGCAGCCTGAAAGACGGCGCGCATCTGCCGACCGAGGCCGATCTTTGCGCGCAGTTCGGCGTCACGCGCTCGACCGTGCGCGAGGGGCTGCGGCTCCTCGAACAGACCGGCCTCATCGTGCGCGGCCCGGCGAAGAAATTCTTCATCCGCCGTCCCGCCGCCGCCGATATCGCCGCCGCCGCGTCGAAAAGTTTCGCACTGGGCGGCGTCACTTTTTCCGAAGTGTTCGATGCGCTGGCGACGCTTTACCCGGAGGCGGCGCGGCTCGCGGCGCGGCGGCTGTCGCCGGAAAAAATCGCCGATCTCAAGAAGGTCCGCACGACGCTGGCGCTCGTCGCCGACGAGGATCACGAAGCGACGGTCGACAGCGCGGTCGCATTTTTCCAGCAAATCGCGAAAGGCCTTGATAACCGCGTCATGCTGGCGATGCTGCAATCCCTGAACCTGATGATCGGCGAGAGCCTTCGCCACGTCATCGCCCGCGCGCCGAAGGCGAAGGACCGCATCCTCAGCGCCCAGAAGAAACTCGTCGAGGCGTTCGAGGCGCGCGACGGCGACCTCGCCGCGGAATGGATGAGAAAACACATCGCCGATCTGAAGCGCGGCTATGACGTCGCGAAGGTCGATCTCGACGAGGCGATCCTTTAATCTATCCTCTCGCGCCGCCAGTTCCAGATCGGTCCGTCCTCGGGGTCGATCAATTCGGCGCCCTTGGCGAAACCGAGCTTCCTCAGGATCGCGGTCGAAGCGCTGTCCGCCGCCAGCGTATGGGCGGTGACGGCCGAAACCTCCGGCGAGGCGAAGGCGCGGTCGATCATCGCCTGCGCGGCGGCGGTCGCATAGCCCTTCCCGCGTTCGCCGGGCGCAATCGCATAGCCGAATTCAACGACGCCCTGTTTCGGCTCGCCCTTATACCCGCCCCAGCCGACCAGCCTGCGCGGCGTGTCGAGCAGGAAAAAGAGCGTTCCCCATCGGCGAGGTCCCGGCGATTTCTCGTAGTCGGCGCACATCGCGTCGAGCGCCTCGGGAAAGTCGAGCCAGCCATCCGCGATCGTCGCGTCGAGCAGCGCGGAAAGCCGCCCGGCGTCCTGCCGCGCGGCGACAAGCAGCTCGAAATTTGCGTCGATAAGGGCGATGCCCGGCAAGCCTTCCCCCGCGATTGTCATCCGCAAGGCCACCGATATTGTATGCTTTCGAATTGGTAGGAAAGTCGAGGGAGACTCCATGGCGCTCGACATCACCCCCTGCGGCCAGTCCTGCGGCGCAAGCGTTCGCGGCGTTGATTTGTCGAAGCCGCTCTCCGACAGCGTCGTCGCCGAGATCCGCGCGGCGTGGCTGACGCATCTCGTTCTCGCCTTTCCAGACCAGCAGATGAACGACGACGATCTCGAGCGCTTCACGCTGTATTTCGGCCCGTTCGGGGAAGATCCGTTCATCGCGCCGATCCCGGGCCGCAAGCACGTCATCGCGGTCGCCCGCGCCGCCGCCGAGACCGGCCCGATATTCGCCGAAGCCTGGCACACCGACTGGAGTTTCCAGAAGACGCCGCCGGCGGGCACCTGTCTTTACGGAATCAAGATCCCGCCAGCCGGCGGCGACACGCTGTTCGCCAATCAGGTTCTGGCGCTCGAAAAAATGCCGGACGCGTTGCGCGCGCGCATAGAAGGCAGGCGAGCCGTACATTCCGCGCGCGCCGGCTATGCGAAAGCCGGCGCCTATGGCGTCAACGACGCCAAGCGCGCGATGGACATCCGCCCGTCTGACGCGGCGCTGGCGACGGAGACGCATCCCTTCATCCGCATACATCCGGAAACCGGTCGCGAAGCGCTCTATGGCTGCGCCGGCTACATCATCGGCGTCGAGGGCATGGACGCGGCGGAAGGGATGGCGCTGCTCGGCGATCTTTATCGCTGGCAGACGCAGCACGCCTTTCAATACAGACACAAATGGTCGGCGAACATGCTGCTGATGTGGGACAACCGTGCGGTGCTCCACATGGCGACCGGCGGCTATTCCGGATACGACCGTCTGTTGCACCGGACGACGATCGGGATCAGGAGCTGATCTTCTCCAGCGCCGTCCGCAACGCCTGCGGCATCGCCGCCGGCCGCCGCGTTTCCCGATCGACATAAACGTGCACGAAATGTCCCTCGGCGGCGGGCTTGTCCTCGCCCGCCTTGAAGATCGCGATCTCATAGCGGACGGAGGAATTGCCGATCTTCGCGACGCGCAAGGCGCCGTCGAGTTTCTGCGGGAATTCGAGCGGGGCGAAATATCGGCATCCCGTTTCAACAACGAGGCCGATGACGGCGCCCTTGTGAATGTCGAGCGCGCCGGCGCCGATCAGGTACTCGTTCACGATGGTGTCGAAATAGCCGTAATAGGCGACGTTGTTGATGTGGCCGTAGACATCATTGTCCGCCCAGCGCGTCTGGAGCGGGAGGATGTGTTTGTAGGAGGCGCGGGTCACCTTGACCTGGCCGTCATCCCGGATGCGGCGCAGCGCAATGCGGTGCGCCGCTGATCCGGGATTTCTTTCGGATGACGGGAACCCGGATCAGCGCAGCAACCTTGCATGTTGCAGCGCGTCCGGGATGACGACGTCGTCGCAATGTTCACAATACCTCCCCATACATCTTCAGCGCATCCTCGTAAGTCACCGCCCGCGGATTGTTCTGCATCACGCGCTGCGCTTTCATGGCGTCCTCCGCCATGCGCGGCAGGTCGTTATGCGAGATGCCGAGATTGGATAGCCGGCGCTCGACGCCGGTCGCCGCGACGATTTCCATCAGCCTGGAGATGAACGCGTCGGCGCGCATCGTGTAATCGCCGGTGTCATTGGCGCCGATGACGTCGCCAAGCTCGGCATAGAGCGGCGCGGCGGCGGGCGCGGAAAACCGCAGCACCGGTTCCAACATCAGCGAATTGGAAAGCCCGTGCGGAAGGTGAAAAAGCGCGCCCAGGGGATAGGCCATACCGTGCACGGCCCCGACGGGGGAATTGGTGAAGGCCTGCCCCGCCAGCATCGATCCAAGCAGCATGTTGGCGCGGACTTTAGCGTCGCCGGGCGTCTCGCAGGCGGCGACGATATTCGCGGCGAGGAGTTGCAGCGCCGCGCGGGCGAGCGCGTCCGACACGGGGTTCTTGCGAAGCCGGTTCGTATAGGCCTCGATCGCATGCACCATCGCGTCGACGCCGGTCGCGGCGGTGACGGCGCGCGGAAGGCCATAAGTGAGGGCGGGATCGAGAATTGCGATGTCGGCGAACATCTGGTCGCCGAGAATGCCCATCTTCTGCTCGTCGTCGGTCGTCACGACGGCGATGTCCGTGACTTCGCTGCCGGTGCCGGCGGTCGTCGGCAGCAGGATCAGCGGCGCGCGGCCGCCCTTGATGTTTCCTGTCCCGTAAATGTCTTCGAGCGTCTGCGAGGAGTTGAGCAGGACCGCGATGATCTTCGCCGTGTCCATCGACGAGCCGCCGCCGAAGCCGATGACGCCGTCCGCCCGGTGCGCGCGCGCGATCTCGACGGATTGCCGGACGATTCGCGCCGGCGGGTCGGCTTCGATGCCGTCGAACAGGAAGTAATCGAGCCCTTCGACCTTGATGCTCTTTAGCGCCGAATCGATGAGGCCGGCGTTCACGATCCCCTTGTCGGAGACGATGACGGGCCTGGTCATGCGGGATTTGACGACAGCGCCCAATCGCGCGGATGACCCGGTTTCAAAAATAATGGACGGAACCGTGCGGAAGGTGAAATTCATGCCCCCAGCCCCATTCGCTTCATCCGCGAGCGCTGAGCTCGCAGACAGGGCCTCCTTTGTCCGCTTCCCGGACACCTCCCCCGCGAGCGGGAGAAGCAAGGCGGGCGGCGCGCGCTCATATCAATTGAACCTCACCAGCCGGCCGGGGCGTTCGTCCGTCACCTGATCATTCTGCACGACCTGCTTGCCGGAAACGAGCGTCGCGCGAAAGCCCTTGGCGTCCTGCAAAAGGCGCTGCCCGCCGGCGGGGAGGTCCTTCACCATGCGCGGCGCTTTCAGGGTCAGCCGGTCATAGTCGATGACGTTGATGTCGGCCTTCAGTCCGACTTTCAGGCGCCCGCGATCGGCGAGCCCCAGATAATCCGCGCCGTCGGCGGTCAGCATCTGAAGCGCGCGCGACAAGGGGAGGCGGTGATCGGCGCGGTCGCGGGTCCAGTAGGAGAGGAGATAGGCGGGAAACGACGCGTCACAGATGGTGCCGACATGCGCGCCGCCGTCGGAGAGGCCGATCATCGCGTTCGGATGCGTCAGCATCTTGCGGACATTGTCGTAGGAAAATTCGGTGTAATTGTAGATCGGGAAATAGATGAGCTGCCTGCCGTCCAGTTCCAGCAGCACGTCGTAGAGCTTTTCCATCACCGAAACGCCGTCGCGCCGCGCTTCGGCGCCCAGCGAACCGTCCGCACCCTGATCGTAATCGGGCGTTTCGCCGAGGCGGTAGAACTTGTTGGCGACAAGCTCGATCCCGGCGATCAGCGTGTCGACGATCGGCGGCACGGACGAGCCGGGCCCGGCGAGTTTCATCGGCTTTTCGGCGAGGCAGCGTTTGCGGAACTCCGGATCGCGCATGGTCGCGACGCGGCTTTCCAGGGGCTTTTCCCGTATCGCCTGATAGGACGGTTGCGCCATCAGCGGGTGCATGGTGCATTGCAGCCCGTTGAAAACGCCGATGCCGCGCGGCGCGACCTGCACGCGGAAATCGACGCCGTCGGCGTTCAGCCGCTCGGTCTCCTTCAGGATGCGTTTCCACTGGTCGGGCGCGAAATCCCGCTGCATCAGGGAAATCGAGCAAGGCCGCCCGCCGGCGCGCGCAAAGGCCTCGACCAGCGCGAATTCGTCCGGGAACTGATCGCCGGGGCGTTCCAGATTGAAGTCATTGACGATCTGCAGGACGCCGCGCCGGCGGCCCTTCATCACCGAGGCGAGCGCGACCAGCTCCTCGCGGCCGGCTTCCGAGGACGGCGTCCAGTCGCCGTCGGCGGTGCGGTGAATGTCGGAGCGGCCGATCGAAAATCCGGCGGCGCCGGCGTCGAGCGCGTCTTTCAACAGCGCCTGCATGGCGCGAATATCGTCGGCGGTCGCCGTCTCGCGAAAGCTCGCGCGCTCGCCCATCGCATAGACGCGGATCGGATCATGCACGGCCATCGCGGCGAAATCGATCGTGTGCGGCTTGGCGTCGATGGCGGCGAGATATTCGCCGAAACTCTCCCAGCCCCAGGAAATCCCCTCATGCAGGGCCGTGCCGGGAATATCCTCGACGCCTTCCATCAGCCGGATGAGGCGGTCATGGTCCGCCGCGCGCACCGGCGCAAAGCCGACGCCGCAGTTTCCCATCAGAACGGTGGTGACGCCGAAATTGACTGACGGGCGCATTTCCTCGTCCCAGGAAATCTGACCGTCATAATGGGTGTGAAGGTCGATAAAGCCCGGGCAGACGATCGCGCCTTCGGCGTCGATATGGCGGTCCGACGCCCCGGCGCAGCGGCCGATCTCGGCGATGCGTCCGTCGCTTATGCCGATATCGGCGCGACAGGGTTCGCCGCCGTCGCCGTCGAACACAAGGCCATTGGCGATCTTGACGTCGAAACTCATCGGCCGCTCCTTGCGCTTGGCCCCGAGCTTAGCGGTTCGGCGCGCAGCTTCAACCGCCTTCTTCAGTTCAAAAATGCCGCCAGCTGATGAGGCGGGCCATGATCAGAACGAGGCTGATCGAGGTCCAGAAGGTGAGGCGCGTGCGTAATGCTCCGTACCATGACGGAAAATCCCCGGCGGCGACCGCGCGCAAATCGCGCAGCAGCAGCCAGACGAAAACGACGATCAGGATCAGATAGCGCCAGACCGCCGGAACCGAAAAATAGATGAAGCCCGCCGGCCAGATCGCAAACCACGCGACGAGCGCCGCGATCATGCCGGGCAGCAAGGGCTGCGGCGCCTGGCTCTTAAGGCCGGCGCCGGCGCCCATGCCCGCCATATAGGCCGCGATGATCCCGCCATAGGCGAGAACCAAGGTGTGGATATTGAGGGCGATCCATTGCGGCAGGAACAGCGGCCCCGCCCAGACAAACGCCGCGCCGAACACGAAAGGCGCGAGGCCGAGAAAACCGAGCCGCGTCAAGTCGTCCTGTTGATGCGCCACCACGCCCCTCCCGTCGCGGGGGCGATCCTAGCTTTTTTCACGCGCCCAAGAAACCGGCGGGATGCGCCGTCGCTTATTCCGCCGGCGCGAGTTCGTTGGCGAGGGGGTCCGGCGTCTTCGGAGCCCAGGCGGCGACTTCGGCGTCCTTGGCGGATTTTTCCGCCGCCGGCATCGCGGAGGCGAGGCCGACCGCCATTTCTCCGGCTTGCGCATCGCCGTTGCGGGCGGCGATCGAATACCAGAAATACGCTTTCGCCCGGTCCTGCACGCTGGCGGCGGCGCCGTCCGTCGTCGGATGATAGGTCGCGCCGAGATTGTACTGGCTGTCGACGAGGCCGTAGCTCGCGGCCTGTTCGAACCAGCCGATC
>JBGSNB010000550.1:0-17339 GCA_041739835.1 Parvularculaceae bacterium
CGCTCGCGCCGATTCTCGCGGCGCGCGCCGCAGCGCTGGCGAATGCCGCCGAGAGCGAGCTGCTCCTTAAAGACACCGGCGTCATCTGGTGGCGCTCCTCGCCGGTCGCCGAGCTTCGGAAAGGCCCGACGATCCTGAGACCCGACGTCGCCATTCACGGGCTCGACGCGATCTCCCCGAACCTGCGCGGACGCGTGTCCGATCGGCTGACCGCCTTTGTCGCCGCCCGCATTGAAGTCCTGCTTGCCGAGCTGATCGCTTTGAAGCGCGCTGTCGACGCAACCGATACGGATGCGATTTCCGGCCAGGCGCGCGGGATCGCCTACCGTCTGATCGAGAATTTCGGCGCGATGTCGCGGTCGCAATTCGGCGAGGAGTTGAAGCAGCTCGGACAGGACGAGCGCTCGAAACTGCGAAATCTCGGCGTCCGTTTTGGCGAGTATACGCTGCATATGCCATCGCTGCTAAAGCCGGTGGCGGCGCGGATGATGGCGCTTCTTTGGGCTCTGTCGGCCGACAAGAACCCGCACGAGCTGCATTTGCCGAAACCCGGGCTCGTCTCCTTCCAGTCGAACGCCGACATTCCGCACGCCTATTACTATGCGCTTGGCTATCGGCCCTCCGGCGAACGCGCCGTTCGCATCGACATGCTCGAGCGTCTCGCCCAGCATGTGCGCACCGCGCGCAACGGGCCGGACGCCAAGGACGGGTTTGTCGCAACCTCGCAGATGATGTCGCTTGTCGGCTGTTCCGGCGAGGAATTCGAAAGCATCCTGCGCTCGCTCGGTTATCGCAAACAGACCGTCAAGCGCACCACCGCCGTCGCAGCGCCGGCGATGTCGCCAGAACTCGAGACAACGCCGACTGATCCTGAAATTGTCGTGGCGGGGGATGCTCCGACCGAAATTACGGCGGAGCCGGTCGCCGCTGAAGCGACTGCGGTCGAGGCGGCGCCGACGATAGGAGCCGAACCGACGATTCCGGCGACCGAGATCGAAATCACGGTCTGGCGTCTGGCGCCGCGCCGCCCGGCTCCTGAACGACGGCCGCAAAGGCGGAATGAGCGCGAAAAGAACGCGGCGCCGGCGAATGGCGATCCGCGCGAAACGCGTCCCCCCCGTCGCGGCAACGATCAGGAGCGGCGCGACGGAAAGAAGTCGTTCCGCAAGACCGGCGGCGATGCGCCGCCGCGTCGCTTCACCAGCGAACCGCGACGCGGCCGGGAACCCGATCCGAATTCGCCCTTCGCCGTTCTCGCCGCGCTGAAAGCCAACATGGCCGCCAGCGACACCAAGCCTGAGTGACGCCGTCACAAGAATCGCGGCGCCTCGACAAATGGCTGTGGTGCGCGCGGCGGTTCAAGACCCGCTCGCTCGCCGCGCGCTTCATCCTGCAGTCGAGCGTCCGGGTTACCCGCGGCGACGCGACGTCGCGTGTCGACTGGCCAAGCTATCAACTGCGCGAGGGTGACGTGGTCTCGTATGTCCTCGGCGAAAGCGTCCGAGCCTACAGGGTGACCGGTTTTTCTGAAAAGCGAGGCGCACCCGCCCCGGCATCGCGGCTTTATGAGATCGATCAAGAACCTGACAAGCAAACAACGAGGCCCTCGCCGCCGTCTTGCAAGCCCCCGCGATGACGCTAGAAAGGCGCAAAGAGGGCTTTAGGAGCTGACCCATGACTTATGTCGTCACGGACGCCTGCATCAAATGCAAATATACCGATTGCGTCGAAGTGTGTCCGGTCGATTGTTTCTATGAGGGCGAGAACATGCTCGTCATCAACCCGGACGAATGCATTGATTGCGGGGTATGTGAGCCGGAATGCCCGGTCGAGGCAATATTGCCGGACACGGACGACAGCGACGGCAAATGGACAGAACTCAACGCCAAATACGCCGGCGAGTGGCCGAACATCACGGAAAAGGTCGATCCGGCGCCTGACGCTGACGCTTTCGCGCAGGAAAAAGGCAAGCTTGACAAATACTTCAGCCCAAAGCCCGGTAAGGGGAGCTGACAAGATTTACTCGCGCGGCGCGCGAGTTGACCCATTGGATCGAATGGGCGCCTGTGGCGCAGCGCAAGATTTTGTGCTATGCTCAACCGAGAAATGAGCGTTGCCGCTGGCGATTGACAGAATACATTAATCCCGAAGCGAAGATACGGTTCAAAACCCATTGCTAGTAATGGGTTTTTCGTGCTTTGCCTGAGATTTGACCGGGACCTTTGTATTCAAGACGGCTGCGGCGTCGCGAGTGAGAACACAACCGAACGGCAAAGTGATTCGCCCGGCCTCACTTCGCAATCGCCAAGGTAGGGCGAGGTGCGGAACGCGGGAGATAACGCGGCCGACATGAGAGAATTGATTATGGCAGCCAAGAAACCCGCAATTAAACCGGTCAAGAAAGCCGCGAGCGCCGTGAAATCATCCAGGTCGCCCGCTTCTTCAAAACCTGCGCCGGCCAAAAAAGCCGCGAGCAAAGCTGCCGCCCCCAAGAAAGCGGCGGCAAAACCCGCCGCCAAACCCGCCATGAAACCTGTCCCGAAAGCATCGACGGTCCAGGCTAAGCTCAAACAGGCGCAGGCGAAGGCGGCCACGAAATCAACGCCGCAAAAGGCGCCGGTAAAGCCTCCCATTAAACCGGCCGACAAACAATCGCCGAAGTCCAAGGCGGCGCCTGTCAGGGAAGCGCCCCGAAAAAAATTGAATGTCGGTCAAAAGCCTCGCAGCGATAAACCCGATCTTCCGTTGAAGCCGCAGACCTTCGCGCCGCCCCCACGAGAAATGGAGGCGGCAGGCGGCGCCAAACCGACGCCAGCGTCAAAGGAAGCCAAGCAGACCTTCAAGGTCAACGACCATGTCGTCTACCCCGCGCACGGCGTCGGCCGCATCGTCGGCATCGAGAAGCAGATGATCGCCGGCATCGCCAATGAGCTTTTCGTTCTCGATTTCGAACAAGAAAAGTTGAAACTGAAGGTGCCGACAGCAAAAGCTATCTCAAGCGGCATGCGCGCGCTTTCGGACGAGACGCTGATCAAGAAAGCGATCGACGTCCTCAAAGGCCGCGCCCGCATCAAACGCACGATGTGGAGCCGCCGCGCGCAGGACTACGAAGCGAAGATCAATTCCGGCGATATCATCGCTGTTGCAGAGGTCGTCCGCGATCTCTACCGCGCTACGGATCAGCCGGAACAAAGCTATTCGGAACGCCAGCTTTTTGAGGCCGCGCTTGATCGTCTCGCGCGGGAGGTCGCCGCGGTCAGGAAGAGCGATCTCGCAAAGGCGCTGAACGACCTTGACGCGTCCTTGCAGCAAAAGAAGGCGGCCTAGGCTTCGATCAGCCTGATCTGCATTTCGTGCTTCAATTCGATTGAAGGGCCGTTGATGCGTTCGACGATCCCGCGCACCTCAACCTCTTTGCCTGCGGCAGCCGCATAGTTGATCTTGCGCCGCCAACGTCTCAGTGCGCCTTTTGAGAGGGTCGCCGTAAAGTCCGTTCGAAAATCAGCTCCGAAATTGAGGAAGATGCGGCTGTTGCGCTCATTTGCGGCGCGAATGACGCCGCGATAAATCTGAAAGCCGCGCGACCACTCGCCAAGCGCGGCGTCGCGAATGCGAAAGACGCTTTGCGTCCACAGTCCCAGCGCGTGTTCGCGCGCAATGTCTTCGGCGCGATACAAGCGATCGATAAAGTGCAGATCATTGGACTGCGGCGCAACGCGCGCTGCGCCTTGGGACAAGAGAATTTCCTGTAGAGTCGTTGCGCGCCCGCCCGGCATTCGCCACGGCGCCGGTCCGGTGATGCGCCCCCACCGGTCCAGCGACGCGGTCTCGAGTGGGATCGGCGCGCCGCGCTTGACGGCCTCGCTAAATATCGCCGCCGCGTAGTCACCCGCAAATTCTTGCTTCGCATCCTCGCCGCTTGGCGACGGCACCACGATGTCCGACAGGAAATGCTCGCGCCCCAAAATCGTGACGCTTTGCTCGTCGAAAAAAGGGGCCGCACTTCTGGCGCCGGTCGCAGCCAGCGACAGGGCGCCGGCAATCAGTTCGCGCCGATTCATTCGACCGCGGCCACGCGCACCTTCGCCGAAGCGGCGCGGCCATGCGCATCAACGACCGCGATATCGTAGAACCCGGTCGAATTCGGGCGCCAGACGGGCCGCGCCTGCGTCGCCGGCGTTTTGATTTCCTCGCCATCGACATACCAACGATAGTCGCCCTCGCCGCCGCTCGCCGCGAACATGACGCCATCGCCGCCAAATGCGTCGGGATAAATTTCGGAGCCCGGAACCGGATACAGTATCGTCGGCGGCGCCTTGGCGGACGACGCCGCGAGCCTGACCAGTCCCGGCGCCGGGATTTCGTCCTCGCCGTCTGCCGGTCGGCGGCTCTGGCCGTTCGACATCGCGTCGAACAAGGCGAATAAAAGCGGCGCTGCGGCCTTACGGCCGGTCTCGCCGGGCCGCGGCGCGCCATCGGCTCGGCCGACCCAGACGACGACAGTCAGGCCATCAGCATGTCCGGCGGCCCAGGCGTCGCGATAGCCGTATGACGTGCCCGTCTTGTAGGCGATGATCGGCGCCGAATCCGACAATGCGGCAGGCGCACGTCCGGACAGCGAGGGCGTCCCGCGCAGGATGTTGTTGATGCGCTCCGCCGTGTCGCCGGCGAACAGCTGAACGCCGCCGACGTCAGGTTCATCATGGACCGTCCACTTCAGCGGCTTCACCCGGCCGCCGCTGGCAAGGCCGGCATAAAGCGTCGCGACATCGCGCAAAGTGACGCCGGCGCCGCCAAGCGCGAATGCAAGGCTGGCGCTATCGTCGGCGCGCTTGCGGCGACGAAATTTCGCGCCCGTCTCGGCAAGCATCGCCGCGAACCGCTCGACCCCGACCTTCTCCAGAGTTGCGACAGCCGGGACGTTCAGCGAATGCTGCAAAGCGTCTTTCACCCGCACTTCACCCCTATAGGTGCGGTCGAAATTTTCCGGCCGATAGCCGCCAAAGCCTCTCGGCATGTCGTCAATGACGGTATTCGCGCCGATGGCGCCGTCCTCAAACGCCAGCGCATAAATGAACGGCTTCAACAGCGATCCCGGCGAGCGGATGCGGTTGGTCAAATCGATCCAGCCGCCGGCGGCGTCGAGTCCGGAAGAGCCGACGCTCGCCAGCACTTCTCCGGTCCTGTTTTCGACGACGATGGCGGCCGCAGTGGCGCCGTCGCGGGCGGTAGCGATGTGGTCAGCAAGGAGGCGTTCGGCTGTCCGCTGCTTGACGATGTCGATAGTCGAAGTAATGGCCGAACCGCCGCCTCGTCTCTGACCGGCACGCTCGGCGGCGGCGTGATAGGCAAACCGCGGAAACACTTTGCGCGTGCCGATCACCGGCGACTCTTCGGCCTCAGCCGCCGTCGCGGAATCCAGCGCGCCCACCGCGACAAGCCGCTTCAGGATCATCGAACGCGAAAGCGCCGCTGCGGCGCGCCTCCTGTCAGGCCGGCGCGCCTCTGGCGCCTGCGGCAGCGCTATCAGCATTGCACGCTCCGCCGGCGTCATCCGGTCAGGCTCCCGTCCATAATAAACAAGGCTCGCGGCCCTGACGCCTTCGAGATTGCCGCCATAAGGCGCCATCGTCAGGTAGAGCTCGAGGATCTCGCGTTTTGTCAATCGCCGTTCAAGCTGCAACGCTCTCAACATCTCAATGGCCTTGGATCCGAGATGCCGGTCGCGCGGCTCAAGAAGTCTCGCAGTCTGCATGGTGATGGTCGAGGCGCCGGAAACAATTCGGCCTGACTGCATCGCGCCGAGGCCCGCCCGCGCGACGGCCAGCGGGTCGACACCCCAATGAGTCCAGAATCGCTTGTCTTCAATGGCGATCAGTTCGCGAACAAAAGCTGCGTCAATCTGGTCCAAATCAGCGGAAAAACGCCACCGTCCATCTTCGGTTGCGAAAGCATGCAGCCAGTAACCATTGCGGTCAGTGACAATCGCGCTGACTTCGCTGACGCGATGGACCGGCGGCGGGAAGAGCAGGTCAGCAAGCGCGATGAAGGCGAGCGCAGAAGACAGGACGACGATATTCCGTCGAGCGGCCAATGCGTTAAGTCCCGCACGCACCCGCTGCCGCCGAACAATATCCCCGACGGACTGGCGCCAGGATTTCAACAAGCGTCTCGACGGATGCTCGAATTCCCTCGACATCTGCACGACCGATCTATTGCGCCGCCGCGATCTTCACTTTCGACACGCCCGTTCGCGCAAATACTCCGGGACGGTACATGTCTTCTATGACTGCGCCAGGCAACACGAACTCGCCGGGGGTCACCGCCCGGACGAGATACGCGACAGTGAACCCGTCCTTGTTGTTATAAAGATCGATCGCCGCGACAAACCGGTCGTCGCGCGCTTCTGAAATTTTGGTCCATGAGATCGTCCCGACCCATTTGTAGGGACCGGACGTTCCCTCCTGGGCGCCGTCCTCCGGACGCAAAACCGCTTCGATTTCGAATCCGGCCGGCAGAAGATCCGCAATGATCGCCGGGTGCAGTCGGTCCGCGGTCGCCTTGCCCGTGACGACGATGACGAGCCGATCATTTTGCCGCACGGCCGACGGGTCGATCGGCAGTCCTTCCCGCGTAGCAAGTCGCTTTGTCAGCGTGAAGCCTTGCGACGCCGCAGCCGGCGCGACGCTTGGCGCGCCATAAACGGAAACCGAGGCGAAGAGCGGCCCCCTTCCGGCGTTGCCGAAGGCAGCGCCCTTCTCAAGTTCGTCGCGGGTCAACGAGAACCGCGGCGCCGGCGATTTTTCGGCAATCGCCGCGCCGTCGCGCGTCAACTCAACCGGACCAGAAGATCGAAGAAGCGCCTGCGTCGCCAGCAGCACAAACGCTTTCTCCTGGGTCTGCATGCGTTCCGGCTCCTTCAACATTTGAACGAAGCGTTCCGACGCTTCGTTGACGCCGGGCGCGTTCTGCACTTCGGCAAGCAAGGCGAGAATGCCCGCCATATCGCGCAGCGCCGTTTGATAATAATCGCCAGTATTCTGATAGCCGACCGCAGCCAACGCTTCTTCAAAGGCATTCAGAGACCGTGCGCGGTCGCCGAGCAGCGCAAGCGCCGCGCCGATATGGGCCTTTGCGAGCGGACTTGAAGTCAGCTCGAGCAGCGCATCGTGGAAGTAGCGGATATCGGAGAGGTCCGCCTTTCCGGCGCGCGCCAGAACATAGAGCGCATAGGCGGCAGATCGCCGCCGGAGCTGGTCCGTCGTGTCATTTGACCACGGACCCTCATAGGCCTCCATCTGATAGCCGACATACGCCCAGCGATCGACGCGCGCGACTTTTCCAAGCGCGTCATAAGCTTTATCGAGCGCGCCATCCGGAATGCCGTAGCCCTCCGCCTTCGCGCGATAGAGGAAGTCGGTCACATAAGCGCCGAGCCAGGCTGTTGCCGATGAATCCCCTTCACGCCACAGTCCGAACGCGCCGTCGGGTCCCTGGCGATTGAGAATCTGGTTTACCGCCTCTTGAACGCGCGGCCTCACCGCGAATTCCGGTCCCCTGCCCGCCTCGCCGCCAAGCTCGTTGATGTATAGAAGCGGCATCGCGGTCGAGGTCAGCTGCTCGGTGCAGCCATAAGGATACCGATACAAGGAATCGATCAGCGGCGCGGGATCGACCCCGCGCAGTCTCGAAAAGGAGACATTCACCGCGGTCGAACCCGCGACATAGTTCGCAATGAGCGACCGGTCGAGCGCAATGGTGTCGCCCGGCAGGACCTGACGGGTCGTCACTTCGGTGACCGGAAAATATGGCGTTCGCACCTGAATTGGGTAACTGCGGGAGACGCTGAAACCGGCCGGTCCCGTCACGCTGAGATCGACGCCGCCGACGCCGACGGCGCCCGCCGTCACGGGAAATAGGGCGGTGGCTTGGGCCGCCTTCGCAAGAGATTTGGTTTCCTTCGCCGTCGAATTCACGGGCCCTTCGCCATCCAGCGCGATGGAATAGTCGCCGGCGGCCCCGTCGACATTGTCGATCAGCAACGTCGCTTGCGCCTTGTCATTCGGGCCAAGAAATCGCGGCAATGATAGCAGTGCGGGGACGGGGTCGCGAACAGTCAGCGGCTGCGATGCGGCGCCGAGTTTGTCGATGCTCCACGCGACAGCCATCAGGCGAAGTTCGCCGTTGAAATCAGGAATGTCCAACGGGACCAGAGCAATGCCATCGCCGCCGACCTTTACTGGCCCGCTGAACAGCGCAATCGACTTCACCGGAACGACTGTCAGGCCTTCGCCGCCGATCTGATCGCCGCCGAACCGGGCTGCGGCGCCAAGGTTCGCGTCCAGGATGCGCCCATAGTCGTCACGCACTTCCACCGCGAGCCGCTTCTTGCCATAGTAGTATTCAACGGGATCAGGTGAGGCGAATTTCGTCAACCGTAAGATTCCCTCGTCAACCGCAGCAATCGTCAGCATGATCTCTTCGCCGCGCTGGGCGCCGGATATCTTCACCGGCGCCGCTATTTTCTGGCGTGGTCGGACAAGCGTCTCGGTGTCGAGCGACACAGCGAGTCTCCTTCCCGACATGTCGAAGCCGACATGCGCGATCCCCATCGCGCGGCGCGGAATCGGACGCTTGACGACATCGCGCGGCGTCACGATTGTCGCCAGCACATAAAAGCCCGAACCCCATTCCGGATCGGTTTCGATTGTGATCTCGCGGCCGTTTTCTTCGACCTTGACGCGCTGGACGCTATGCACCCTGTCGGTTGCAATCGCGATGATCGCTTCGCCGGCGTAAGGAGGGTCAAGAAAGAGCCTGGCCCGGCCGCCCGGCGTCAAATTCTCCGACATCACTGTCAACGTCGCCTGATCGGGCGTGTCGGCGCCAGATTCATAAGAGCGCCAGCCGACATAGAATCGGATGTCGGTTTTCGCGCCTGAAGCAGGATCGATCGCGGTCAGCCTATAGGAGCCGGCGTCAAGCGCCTGCGTCACCTTCGCCGCCGCGTCAGCTTTCGCATCCGCCCGGCCTTCCGCGACGAGAACATCCTTGTATGACCGCCGCCAGCGCCACTCGCCATTCTCACGATACCAGTCAAACCAGTAATCCTCCTCGACGATGCGCCATTCGATCGTTCCCGCAGTTTGACGGCCCTCCCAGTCGACGAGAACGGCGTCGATTTCCGCAGGCTCGTTTTGGCCGAAGCCCCAGCCGTCCTTGCCGAGTTTCAGCCCGAGATACCGATCGTCGGGGCGGACCGGCACACGCGCGCTTTCCCGCACAACGCGGCCGCCTGGTTCGACGACGCCTATGACAAGGTCTGCTCGCAACGGCGCGCCATAATTCTTCGGCGCGCCGTCGATTTTCAGGTCCACGCTCGCTTTGCCTGACGCATCCGTCGTCGCATTGGCGAGCGTCAAGAACCGCTCGTCAAAGCGGCTATCGGCTGGTCCAAAGCGATATCCCGGAAGCGTCGGGAACGGATTGGGGTCAAGTCGCAGCCGCGCCTCCGCCTCAACGCCCAGCGTCGTCGCTGGCGCGCCATAGAGGTATCGAGCCTCAACACCGACCGATCGGGAATCCGCGCCGCGCATCGGCGCCTTGTCATCGACGTTCAGTTTGACTTCGATGCGCTGTGGAACGAAGTCCTCAACCGAAAAAGCCTCCCCGCCGATAATGCCGGCGCCATCGGCCGAGAGTTCAATCCTCCATTGGCCGCGCGCGGCGGATTTTGGCACGTCGTAAGTGAGCGAAAACCCGCCCACCTGTAGTTTTTCGATCCGCTCTCTCAACGCCTCTGTTGAGTTTGGGCGATAAATGGTGACGGTCAAGGGCCGATCAGCCGCCTTGCCGGCGCTGTCTCGCAAGAGGCCGCTGATATGCGCCGACTCGCCCGGCCGATAGATGCCGCGGTCGAGATAAAGATATCCGTCAAGTACCGAGGGCGCAGCCCTTCCATCGACACTACGGTCGGAAAGATCGAGCGGAGCCCGCGCCAGATCGAGGGCGGCAAAGTCATCGCCGGCGCCATATGCCATGATCATGCGCGGCGTCAGCGGATACTCGCCATTCACCGTGGACTTTTCGAATCGCGCGCGACCGTCGGCGCCGGTTGTCGACTTGGCGAGGATATCGTTATTTGTCGCAACAAGCTCGAGCTTCACCCCGGACACTGGCTTGCCGCTGGCGATCGACCGGACGAAAATGTCGATTCCTTCGCCGCTTGAGTAACTCGTCAGCGCGAGATCGGTGAACAACACCCATCGCCAGGCCTGCGCCTTGCGATACTGGTCGCCGCCCGGGGATGCGTCGCGCAGCCGCACATAATAGGCGCCAGGCGCGAGATTGGGCAGCGCCGCGCCCAGCGCGAACACGGTCGTCACCGTGTCATTTTCCGAGGATTTGACCTCGATGTCCTTGTCGAAGACCTTGACGCCGACATCTTCGCCGCTTTCGCCTTCATAGACATAGAAATAATCGTCTTCCGACGACGCGTCGCCTTGCGCGATAGATTTTCTCGCCAGCGACCGGTCAGACACTCTGTAGACGGATATATTGAGTTTTTTGACATTGACGGTTTCAATGCCGAGGCCGTCTGCTTCGAGGCGCGGCAGGATAACGCCGTCGCCCACAAATCCGACATACGCGGGCTTGTCTCCGAAGGCGATCGTCACTTCGACGGGGCGATTCAATTTCTCCCCCGACTTCGCCGGCGCGCCAGCGCGCACCCGCGCTTTGTATTCCTTGTCGAAATCGAGGCCCGAGACACACAGGCTTGAACCGTCAACCGTCACCGCCGGCTTTGCCGCGGGCGTCAGCCGCACATAATCGGCGTAGTTCGTCTTTCCTGTGGCGTCGAGTTCGCGCGTGAATTGCAGGCAAGCGCGGGGCGTGTCGCCCCTGGTTTCAAGAATGAGGCGATCGAATGCGAAATCCTTCGAGGTCTCGCGCGGAGCGCGGGGCGCGTCTTCGCTGCGCAGGTCCTGGAACGGCCGGCGAGGACCGTCTCCCTCGGCGAACCCGCCCCTCGATATACTCCCGTCCGAGTTTCGCGCGTCAAAAAAGCGATCGGCGACCGTCGCTGTCAGTATGCCTGCGCCGAACGCCGCGAGGACGCCGCCCGCAATGAAGAGCGTGTGTTTCCTGTCCATTGCCCCAACTCCCTCTGACGCGCTGTTGCAGCCAAGCCCGCGCCGGGAGCTCCGGAAATCCGGATGCTTGTTCGACCCCCCGGGCGCTTGAGGCGCGATCTTAACCAAACTTATGGCGGTTCCGAGCCCAAAAGAAACAGTTTCCAAGGCGGCGTCCGGGCAGCCTCGCCTTTTTTCCGAATTGCAATTCGGGCGGGTATGGCTAGGAAAGACAGCGCCGCGACGCCAAAACGGCGATTAGTCTCCGTAGCTCAGGCGGATAGAGCACCAGATTCCTAATCTGGGGGCCACAGGTTCAAGTCCTGTCGGAGACGCCAGCCTTTGCCCGGCCCGGCGGCGCATTTCTTGAAGGGAAAGCAGCAACTCGCCCCTGTTCCAGACGGGCGGCCAAGGCGTTTGTTAACCGATGCGCGATGCGCTGTTGCTGGCGGTGGTTGCAGGAGGGCTTTTACTCGCCCTGCGCCATCCGTTTGTCGGGTTGCTCCTTTGGGCATGGTTTTCGCTGATGACGCCGCATCAGATGGCGTTCGGCGTGTTCGGCGCGCCGCTGAACCTCGTCATTGCGGCGACGACGATCGTCGCGATCTTGCTCAACAGGGAAGTGTCGAAATTCCGTCTTGACGCGGTGTCGTTATGGCTCCTCGGTCTTTGCGCCTGGTTATTCGTGTCGCAGGCGAATTCGCTGGATCCTGCCAATTCGGCGATCTATTTCGATCGCTTCATCAAGACGCTGGTCTTCGCACTGCTCTGCGCGCAGTTGGCGACCACTCGCTTGCGAATCCACGCGCTGCTCTGGATGCTGGTGCTGTCGATCGGGTTTTTCGCAGCCAAGGGCGCCGTATTCACCCTCGCGACCCTAGGCCAATACCGCGTCCAGGGCGTGCCGCTGACGATCCTTGAAGACAACAACCATTTGGGCATCGCGATTGCGACAATCCTGCCAATGATCCTCTATCTGCGCGGCGCGGCGACGAAGAAATGGATGCGAGCCGCGCTCGGCGCACTCTTTGTGATGGCGATCCTGTCGATCGTCGGCACCCAGTCCCGCGCGGCCTTCATCTCGCTCATCGCCTTCGGCGGTTTCTTCTGGCTGCGCTCGCAAAGAAAGCTCGCGATCGGCGCCGCGCTCTGCCTTGCCGTCCTCCCGGCGATCGCTTTCATGCCGACGAAATGGGCTGAGCGCATGGCGACGATCACCTCGGCTACCGAAGACGATTCCTTTATGGGCCGCGTGGACGCCTGGGTGATCAACACGAAATTTGCGCTGGATCGGCCGCTGACCGGCGCAGGACTGCGGAATCCATACCTTCCCGAACTCGCAGTAATAGCGGACCCTGTCCGCGCGCCTCGCGCAAAGGCGGCGCATTCGATCTATTTCGAGGTTCTTGGCGGCGCCGGCTTTGTCGGGCTTTTCTTCTATCTCGGCCTGCTGGGCGCAGCCTTTTCCAAAGCACTCGCGCTTCAAAGAGCGCCCTGCCAAAGCGCGTCGGAGTTATGGCGGTCGCGCCTTGGGTATTTCTCGCAGATGTCTCTCATTGTCTTCGCGATTGGCGGCGCATCGACATCGCTCGAAATGTGGGACGGCTACCTCCTGGTGATAGCGCTGACATCGGCCGCGAGCCGCCTGCCGGATGCCGCGGTCGTCGCCGACGAAAATTCACGGCAACGTCGCATCAGCTGGCGTTCATTGGCGCGCGGCGGGCCGCCGCAGGCAATGCGACCGGAATTTCTTAGCCCTATTTGAAGATCGACTGGATTGCGGCGACTGTCGATCCACGCGCTGTTTTAATGGCGTCGTGTCGGTGCGCGTCGTCATGCGCATGCGGGTATAACCTGACCAGCCCTCCTGAATCCTCTTCTATTGGATGATGATCGGGACAGCCGCATCCCGATTCAATCTGGATTGTCGAATCGATGATCCCGTATCGCTTTTCAAGCCTTGCCTTGATCGACTGCAATGCAGCCGCGCCGGCCCCATTTCGCACGCGCGCATGCAGCGTGAGGCTCAGTCGGTCCGGTGTCAGCTGCCAGATCTTGATGTTGTGGATATCTTCAATTTCCGCATTTGCCAGCTTGAGGTCTGTCGCAATTGCGGCCGGATCGAGATCGTGCGGCGCGCCTTCCATCAAGATGTGGGAAGTCTCCTTCAGAAGTTTGAACGCCGAGCGCCCGATCAACATGGCAACGACAATCGACAGAATGGGGTCGATCCGCGTCCACCCCGTCTGCCAGATAACGATCGCGGCGATGACCGCGGCAAGCGAGCCGAGAAGATCGCTCGCAACGTGCAGCATCGCGCCCTTGATATTGATGTTGTGCGCGCCTGCCCGATGGAGAAGCCGGAAGGCGACGACGTTGGCCGCGAGGCCTAGTGCCGCAACGGCGAGCATCGGCGCCCAGGAAACTGCAATCGGCTCAATCGACCGCTTGATAGCTTCGTAAACGATCCAGGCCATAAGTGCGGCGAGCGCGATGCCGTTGATGAACGCGGCCAGCACTTGCATCCGCTGGTAGCCGAAGTGAAGTCTGTTATCGGCCGGACGCGCTGATAGCCAGTGCGCGCTCAAGGCGAGCGCGAGCGCCAGCGCATCTGTCAGCATGTGCCCTGCGTCGGCGAGAAGCGCGAGTGAACCGGAAATCAGGCCGCCGATGACCTCGACGACCATGAAGACGACAATAACCGCGAGGGCGGCCAGCAATCTTCCGCCATCGGCCCGATGCCGGGTCACATGGTCTTGAATATGATCATGGCCGCAGTCGGTCATGCCAACCCTGTCCGCCAGAACTTCCGCAAATTCAAAGGACAATCGCCAATGCTACATAGGCTGACCCAGCTAAGCGCGGCAAGGCGCTTTGGCCGTGTCATAAATATTTGATATTTGATGTGGATTGCCGGCAACAAACTCCCTTGATGTTAACCGTTAGGCGTGACGTGATAACATTGTAGTTGCTAATATCGCACGGGGTGTTAGCTGAAGCCAAGGCTCGCAGCCGGCATTTGCCCGCCGGCCGCCCGTAGCTTCGTGGGTTGCGTCTTGTGAAAGAGGGGTGGCGCAAGCGTGTTCGAGCTTGAAACATTGCCGCCTGGCGTCACGGCCAGTCTGGTCGCCGCCGGCGTCAGCACAACCGGCCTGTTGTCCATGGCCGCCCTCGGAGATTGGGGCAAGAAGAATAGCGCCTATTTTTCCGCTTTCGCGATCGGCGTATTGCTGGTTGCCGTTTTATTTCACTTGACGCCGGAAGCGCTGAGTTACGCCAAGCAGGCGTGGCGGTGGATCATCGGCGGCTTTGTCGGCATGTCGGCGCTGGGATTCGGCCTGCGGCTGCTCTCGCAAAACAGTTTGAGCGGTCACGGACTTGCAATCGGCTATGCTTCGGTGATTGCGCTCGGATTTCATTCGTTCGTTGACGGACTGATTTACGAAGTCACATACAGCGCTGAGTTTTTCACAGGCTCGCTTGCGACCGCCGGTTTGCTCCTGCACGAATTTCCAGAAGGCGTCATCGCCTACTTTCTTGCGCGCGACGCAGGTCTCGACCGGGTCCGGTCGACCGTCTGGGCGTTCATTTCAGCATCACTCACCACCGTCGCCGGCGCCGTCGTCGCCAGCGGATTTGTCTCCGGCGGCGAAAAGCTGCCGATCGGAGAATTGCTCGGTCTTGCGGCCGGCGGGCTTGTCTACATACTGGTTTTTCATCTTGGCCCGCATGCAAGCCTCACGCCGAAAAAGCGGGGTTATTTTATTGCGAGCGTCGGCGTCGTCATTGCGCTTGCTGCGGTCGTGTTCCGGCATTGGCGTCACTGACGCTCTATTTCGAACGGCATCCCGCTATCCCGGCGGCAGGAATGACGCTGCGCCACCTCGTCTCGCTTTCGAAAGTGAGCAGCCCGCGTTCTAGATAAACGCCGCCCTCAAAACCCAATCCAAATCGGACCTTCACCGTCGCGGTCACCCTCTCCGCCGCCAAAGCTGTCTCCTCGAATACGCCGTAGCCGGATGCGCCCGACTGGTCGATGACCGGAAGCGATAACGGTTTGCCATTCAGCACGATCTCGCCGTCCTTCCCGGCGATCTGTCGGTAAATCGGCGTCGGCTGGTCGGCTTCAAGCGTCCACAAAATCATCCCGCAGGAGCCCGCTGGCAACGCCGATTGCGCGAGCGCGCCAATCATCAAGTCGCCATCGCCGCTCGGCGCCGCGGTGATCGACTGCGACGACTTCCCTGTCTTCTGAGATGCGCATCCCACGACCGCGAGAAGGGCCACCACCGTAATCCAGCCGCGCGGTTTCATGACTTTATTCCCTTCAATCGGCCGACCGCACGCCAGGACATTTTGCCCCCATCGCCTTCAAACCCGAAGACGCGCAGCGCGTCGCCGATTTCTTTGCGCGCCGGTTCGGCGGTCAGGCCAATCGTATAGGACATGTCTGGCTTCACAGATACCGCCATATCCGCAATCGCGCTTTCATTGCGACCATTCAGGTTCAAATGGAGCTCACCGTCCGCGCATGTAATGTCGCCCATCAGCGGGAATGCGGCGCCGGACCAGCGTCGCGACAATGTATCGAGCGCATCTGTCGCGATACGCGCGTCAGTCGCATCGCACCCCGACCGATGGATGCGAAGCGACTTTGCTTCAAGCCTCGCCGAACCCTGATAACTGGCGCCGAAGAAAGTATACTGACGAATGGCGCCGAGATTGAATTGCGCCGTCGTATCCCGAAATTCGACCGCGAAAGGCGAAAAATATGCGCGGCCCGTCGCGGATAGCGCGCCGCCTCGACTTGAGGCGTCGATGGCAAGGCTTCCTGCAAGCAGACTAAGCGGCCTCACCTCAAGACTGATGTCGCCCAGCAAGATATTGTTATAGGCGACGTCAAGATAGGCTCCACGCCAAAACGTACCTCGGCTCGACCCGATTTCAAGCAAAGGCGCTTGTGACTTCGCAATTGAAGCGACCAGGCTTGCCGGCGCCAAAGCTGCGGCGCTCAACAGAAATCCGCATGTCCCCACAATCCAGAGCGGACGCGCTCCCGGCGCAATCATGGCAGAGAGAATGCTCATAACGCTTTGCGGCGGACGAGGGTCAGCTGCGCCGTCACCTCGTCGCCCGATGCGCTTCTCGCGATGTCAGCAGTCGCCACCGACACGCCATACTCAACCTCAAGCGCACTCAGCCAGTCAAACAGCTTGCGTGGATCTGCTGCGACATTCGCCTCGACCCCGCCCTCGGGGCGCACATTTCGGTAATTGACGACAATGGCATATTGGCTGGAAGTTTCGGTTAGGACATTCTGAATGGGCAAATCAAGATTGACGCCCGGCGCCGCCCCGCCAACTCCCGCCAAAGCGCTCGCTTCTGCAACTACTTGGTGCAGCTCTTTTGCGCGACTGAGCTTTTGCGCCATTGATGAGCGCCAATTGACGGCTGGGAGGATCACGAGCAGCGCTATGGCCAATGCGACTGCAATCGCCCCGCCGACACGGACAAATAATCGTTCACGGACTGTCAGTCTTTCCCAGAATGCGCTCATCTGATGCTCGCGGACATTTCGCCAATCCATGCCTCGCCCGCGCGCCGATAGCCGCCGCTGTCGGCCCCAACGAGGCCCTGCGCACCAAGGCTTGCTCGAAACTCTTCTATTCCAACGTCGGACGCGCTCCTTATGCTGAGTACATATTGTCTGCGCGCGCCGTCATAGCGGATGCGGTCCACAACGACGCTATCCAAACCCTCAAGCGCTTTTGTCAGTCTTGTCGACATCTCGAGGAAAGAGGCGGCCTTGACGCCGTCCGCGAGAATTTGCCGCGAATGCGTCCTGATGTCGTCGCCCCCGAATGCCGGGAATGCCGCTTCGTGCATCGCACGCGCTGATCGCTCGTAGCTCGTCGCCGTGCGTCCGTCGCGCAGCGCCGATACCGCCTCGGACGCAATTGCGACTGCGGCGAGTCCAGCCGCAAGCATGACCGTCCGCCGGTAGGGCGCGAACTTGATGGCGTTTGCGGGATTGCGACGAAATGCGCCAACGAGGAAATTCACCGCCCCGCCTTTCGGCGGCAGGTTGGCGCCGTAGAGCGCGACCAAATCCGCTTCATGCGGCAGCGTGCGTCGCTCAACCGGCGCACCTGCCCACCGCCCGACAAGGTCGTGTGCGCCGTACGCGATGATGGCCGCACCGGCTGC
>JBGSNB010000553.1:0-2304 GCA_041739835.1 Parvularculaceae bacterium
TCGCCGCCGCGGAAATGGCGCTCGCGGCGGGCGAGGGGCTGGAGCTGAAAACGCCGGTGAAGGCGCGCCGCGCCGCCTATTGGTTCGGCGAGGATCAGGGCCGTTATCTGATCGCGGCAGCGCCCGGCGCCGGCGACACGCTGCTGCTCAAGGCCGCGATGGCGGGCGTGCAGGCCTCGAAGATCGGTCGCTTCGGCGGCAATTTCATCCGCCTCGACGATCACGATGCGATCGCGCTGCTCGATCTCGCCGACATGCATGACCGCGCGCTCCCCGATTACATGACCGCGCTTGAAGCCACGGAGACCGTCCCGATGCCGATGAAGGCCGACGACATCAAGAAAATGATTCTGGAAGCCATGCCTGACGCGACGGTCGAAATCGAAGACCTCGCCGGAGACGGTGACCATTACCGCGCGCGCATCGTCTCAAAGTCGTTCAACGGCAAGAACCGCGTGCAGCAGCACCAGCTCGTCTATCGCGCACTCAAGGGCAAGATGGGCGGGGAGCTGCACGCGCTGGCGCTGGAGACGGAAGCGGCGGAGTAGGGGCGTCGCGGCCGTCCGCCGGATTGGCGGGCCGGCAGGGATGCCGATTGACTTATGGCGCGCCGACCGCTCACACTCCGCGTCGCGGGCAGGGCGGGAGTCTGACCTATGTCGGAACTACGCATCCGGGTAATCCTGGGCTTGGTCGCTTTCGGCGCCTTCATGTCCATCATGACGCTCGAGATCATCACCGAGAATGACGAAATCGACTTTGCCGACATAACGGTCGACGCGCTCGTCCTGCTGCTGACGATCGCGAGCGTCGCGGCGGCGGTGGCTCTCTTTAATCGGATCGAACAGCAGGCGACCGAGACCCGTGAGATTGTCGCCGCTTTGGACAAGGCGCGCTTGGACGGCGCGCAATGGCGCGCCGCGGTCGAAGATCACGTTGAAGGCCTGAAATCCGCCATCGATCGCCAGTTCGACGATTGGACGATGACGCCGGCGGAACGCGATATTGCGCTCCTGATTCTGAAGGGGTTCAGCCACAAGGAGATCGCCAACTTCCGCTCGACATCCGAACGCACCATCCGCCAGCAAGCCCAGAGCGTCTACCGCAAGTCCGGCCTTCCCGGGAAATACGCGCTGTCGGCTTTTTTTCTGGAAGATCTTTTGGGTGCGGAAGTCGACCGTTCGGGACCCCGCGCGCAAGCCGGCAATGGCCATGCGCGACCAAATCAGCCTGCAACAAATTGAAACCCTTCAGATAATCGCTATCTGCCAAATGCCGGATAGCGCTCGCCGGCGATTGCGGCGCTGGATGTCGCTGGCGATGACGGACGCGCCTGAGGGGAGCTGACCCCGCATCGCTCCAAAGCAACCCCAAGGAGCGACAATGATGATCTTTCAATTCCTCAAACGGCCAGCGGCGATAGCGGCAGCGGCGATCACGGCGACCGGCGGCGCCGTCGCACAAGTCGAATTCACGAAGAGCGATATCTATTTTGAATTGAACGCCACCGACGGCGACGCCGGGCTGCACGGCATCCTTGACGGCGACGCCTGGCAATCGGCGCGCATCAAGGGGCCGGGGGGAGCGTTCGACGTCATCCGCGCCTTCTCGAACATGGACTCGCCGGAATTTGGCATGACGGAGCTTTTCTTCGAAAGCAACGAGCCCCCGCTTGATGAGCGTTCATTCAGGGAACTGACCGCGCTTTTCCCGCCTGGCACCTATGACTTTGTCGGCGTCACGACCGGCAATCAAAGTCTGAATGGATCGGATGTCTTGTCGACCGCCATGCCGTGCCCGCCGAAAGTCCGCGTCAGCCGACAGGCGGATGGCGATGTCGTCATCGCCTGGCGGCGGTTGAAAGGCGTTTATGACCCCGACAGCGGCGTCTGCGACAAAACCGTTTCCGTCCCGGCGGCTTCCATCCAGGCGTATTTCATCATTGAGGACCCCGCGACTGGCGCGTCGCGGAATTTTTCGGCGGACTTGCCGCCGACTGCGAGCTCGATCGAGGTGCCTGATGAGTTTCTCTCCGGAGTCGATTTTTCAACGGTGGATTCGAAGGCCGAAGTGATCATCGTCGCACCTGACGGCAATCGCACGGCGATCGAGATCGAAACTGAATTCTGACCCGTCGGGGCGGGCGCTTAATCTTGCGACGCCGCGGCCGGTGGCGTCGCGCCGGGCGCGAATGGCGTCAGCAACGGCTGCTTTCCGGTCTGCGCCCCCCAAAAGCACGCCGCAATGACGATGACGGCGCCCGCCCAGACCTGCGGGCGCGGTACTTCGTCGAAGAAGAGGAGG
>JBGSNB010000568.1:0-4122 GCA_041739835.1 Parvularculaceae bacterium
ATCGGCGCGCTGCTCATCGCCGGATCGCGCCTTGCGCCGAAGACAGGGCTGCTCGCCGGACGTCCCGCGGTGTTCGCCGCCGCCGCGGCAATTGTCGGGCTGCTGGCGCTGACAGCCTTTGTCGACCTGCGGGTCGGAAGATCCGCCGCGTCGCATGGCGACCAGCTCGGCATCCTGATCGCCATCGTGCTTTGCGCCCTCATCCCATGGGGCGTCGTCGCCAGCGGCGTTCAGCTCGCGCGCGAGAAATCCCTGCGCCCGATCGCCGACCAGACGGCGCGCATCACTTCGATGGTCTTTACGATCCTCATCGGCGCCGCCCTCTTCAGTCTCGTCTTTCGCGGGCTCGGCGGCGAGGAAACCATTCACCGCGCGCTCGAGAGTCTGCCGGGAGGCGTCGTCGGCGCGATGATCGGCGTCATGGCCGTGATGTTCGTGCTCGGCTTTTTTCTCGACTTCATCGAAATCACGCTTGTCGTTGTGCCTCTGGTTGCGCCGGCGCTCCTGAAGATGGGCGTCGATCCGGTCTGGCTCGGCGTGATGATCGCGGTCAATCTGCAGACGTCGTTCCTGACGCCGCCCTTCGGCTTCGCGCTGTTCTACCTGCGCGGCGTCGCGCCGCCGAGCATCTCGACCATGGATATCTATCGCGGCGTCGTCCCGTTCATCATGATTCAGATTCTGGCGCTCGCAATTCTCGCCTATGCGCCGGGCCTGGCGACATGGCTGCCGGCGCAGCTTTACGACTGACCGCCGGCGTAGACCTGAAGCGCCGCGATCCGCTTATCGATAGAGGGGTGCGTCGCGAATATGCCGGCGAAGTTCGTCGAATTATCGAGCATCATCTGACGCACTTCAGCCGGCGCGTCGATGTCGGAGCGCCCCGAAATCTTCCGCAGCGCCGAGATCATGCCGTCTGGATTGCGGGTCAAGTCGACGGCGCCGGCGTCAGCGAGAAATTCGCGCTTCTGCGAGAGCGAAAAGCGGATCACCATCGCCAGAACATAGGCGACCGCGATCAGGGCGATGGCGATCAGGATCAGAAAGCCGCCGCCCCGGCTGTCGCCCTTGCGGCCGGAAGCATGGCCGCCAATGCGAACGCCCGTGCGAAAGATATTGCGGAACACCATTTCGCCGAAAAACGAAAATATGCCGACGAAGATGACCGCGATAATCAGCAGCCGCACGTCGCGATTGCGGATATGGGTTAGTTCATGCGCCATCACCGCTTCAAGCTCGTTCCTGTCGAGCGCTGCGACGAGGCCGCGCGTCAGAGTGATCGCATAGGTGCGATCGGATACGCCGCTGGCGAAGGCGTTGAGCGCCGGCGAATCGATGAGCTGCAATTTCGGCATCGCCAGCCCCCGCGAGATGCAGAGATTTTCAAGCAGGTTATAGAGGTCCGGCGCCTCCTCGCGCGTCACGCTTCGCGCCCCGGTCGAGAGATTGATCAGCGCCTGATGCGACAGCCACGCGATCATGAACCAGACAGCCGCCCCCAGGAAAGCGAACGGCCAGGTGCGATACATGTTTTCCGCGGCAAGACGCAGCCCCCCGGCGACATTCGGAATATCCGTCGAGAAGGCGACGTAGCCGACATTGAGACCGTACATCAGGAGCAGGAGCAGGACCGGAAATCCGGCGAGCAGCAAGATCGACTTCAAATTGTTGTTCCAGATATGCGTCTGGAGGCCGTAGGCGCCCATGGGTCAAAGCCCTTCGCCGAAAGCGAACGCCATACCGGCGGCAGCGTGCAATGCCGTCGTGTCGAAGACGGGAATCGAGCAATCGTCCTGCGACAGGATCATTGATAGTTCCGTGCAGCCGAGGATGACGCCATCCGCATGCGGATGCCTCGAAATGCAGTCGATAAGCGCCGCCTTCGACGCTTTGCTGACGACGCCATGGCATAGCTCGTCGAAGATGATCCGCCCGATCTCCTGCTGGTCGGCGGCGGACGGAATGACGGCCGCGCCGGAATATCGCTCGCACAAGGCCTTCTGGTAGAAGGGGCCGCTCATGGCGACCGGCGTTCCCAGAAAGAGCGGCGATTTCGCGCCCGCAGCCGACAGGGCGGCCGCAAGCGCGTCGATGATGTGAATCAGCGGAATTGCGACTTCGCGGCTTACCGCATCGGCGCCCAGATGACTTGTATTCGATCCGATCATCACAGCGTCGGCGCCCGCCCGCTCAAGGCCCTTCGCCGCCAACACGAGTTCGGCCGAATAGCCGCCCCAATCGCCGGCGCGGTAAAGGTCGATCATTCGTCCGTAATCGAGATGCCAGACGATGAAATTCGCCGAGCGCTCACCGCCAAGCCGTGCGCGCGCCGTCCGGTTGAACAGGCGGGCGTAGATTTCCGTCGATTCCGGACTGACGCCGCCAATAAGACCGAGGCGTTTCAATGCTAGAACTTGACTGCAGGCGCCGCCTCGACTGCAGCACGCGACTCAGCGGGCAATTCAAAGAATTCGCGCTGCTTGAAGCCGCCGAGCGGCGCGACGAAATTGCCCGGAATCTGCTGGATCGCCGTGTTGAACTCCTGGATCGAATTGTTGAAGAACCGGCGCGCCGCCGCAATCTTGTTTTCGACGTCGGAGAGTTCGCGCTGCAATTCCAGAAAATTCGTGTTCGCCTTGAGGTCCGGGTAGGCTTCGGCGAGCGCGAAGAGCTTTCCGAGCGCCGCGTTCAGCATGCCCTCCGCCTGCGCCTGCGCCGCCGGGCCGTGGGCCGCCGAGGCGGCGTTCCGGGCCTGGATGACCGCATCCAGCGTCCCGCGTTCATGCGTCGCGTAGCCTTTGACGGTCTCGACAAGGTTCGGGATGAGGTCGTGGCGCTGGCGAAGTTGCACGTCGATATCGGCAAAGGCCTGATCGCCGCGCTGGTTGAGCCCGACAATGCGGTTATAGATCCCGATGACGAAAATCGCGATCAGGACGATGGCGATCAGGAAAATCAGGAAGCCTGACATGGGATCTCCTTGAAGATTGGGCGCGCCGGCGATTGCCGACGGCGCAAGGAACGCTAATGTAGGCGCTGACGGCGCGCGCGGCAATGCCGGGGCCGAAGGGACGCAACATGGAACTGGAGATCATCGCTTCGGGCCTTCAGTTCCCGGAGGGCCCGATCGCCATGGCTGACGGATCGGTCGTCCTTGTCGAGATCAAACGCCAGACGCTGACGCGCGTCCTCGCGAACGGCAAGACCGAAATCATCGCCGAAATGCCGGGCGGGCCCAACGGCGCCGCGCTCGGACCGGACGGCCGGATCTATGTCTGCAACAATGGCGGCTTTGAGTGGATCGAGGTGATGGGCCAGACGATCTCCGCCGATGCGCCGCCGGACTATCGAGGCGGGTCGATCGAAACCGTCGATCTCAAAACCGGAAGGGTCGAAACGCTGTACACGGAGGTCGACGGCGATCGGCTCGTCGGCCCGAACGACCTTGTCTTCGACAAGAGCGGCGGCCTCTGGTTGACCGATCATGGCAAGTCCTTCGGCCGCACGCGCGGGCTTGGCGGACTTTATTACGCGCGCCCGGACGGATCGAAAATCGTCGAGGCGGCTTTTCCGATCTTCTCCGCCAACGGCGTCGGACTATCGCCCGATGAAAGGACCCTTTACGTCGCCGACACGATGTCGGGGCGCCTGCTCGCCTTCGATCTCGTCGCGCCCGGCGAGATTGCGCCATCTGAAATTCCGTTGCCGGGACGGCCGGTCGCAACGCTGGCGGGCTACCAGTTCCTTGACAGTCTCGCCGTCGAAGAGAACGGCAATATATGTGTGGCCACTTTGCTGAATGGCGGGATAACCGTGGTGACGCCCCAGGGCGCCTGCGAGCATCTGGCGCTGCCGGATCTTTTCCCCACCAATATCTGTTTTGGCGGCGCCGACCGCCGCGACGCTTTCATCACGCTGTCGGGAACCGGCAGGCTGGCGAAGACCCGCTGGCCGCGCCCGGGCCTCGCGCTTAATTTCCACCCTTCCGTTCAGGCCATGCAAGGAGACAGACCGACATGCGCATGATGATGATCGCCGCAGCTCTGGCGCTAGGCGGCTGCGCCACCGCCGTCAGCGACTCGCTTGAGCGGCGAGGTGTCGGCTCGGGCGCGGTGCTGGTCG
>JBGSNB010000576.1:0-8407 GCA_041739835.1 Parvularculaceae bacterium
CTCGGCGCGCGCGGCCTCGTCACGGCGCCGTTGCTCGCGGCGTTCATCGTCGCGGAACTGACCGCGGCGCCTTCGCCGTTGGAGCGGGAGATCGCCGAAGCGCTGCATCCCGCGCGGTTTTTCATACGCGATCTGAAGCGCTCGCAGCGGATTGTCTCAAATTAGCGCCGTCGCTTGCCGCAATCATCGGCTTCGGCTTTAACATCGCGATAATCCGCCGCAGGAGAAGCCCGATGCAGGATACGCCGTTCGGCCCCGTCTACGACAACGTCCTCGAAGGCATCGGCAAGACGCCCATGGTGAAGCTGTCGAAATTCGACACCGGGCCGTGCGAGCTTTTCGTGAAACTTGAAGCGAACAATCCCGGCGGCTCGATCAAGGATCGCATCGGCCTTGCGATGATCGAGGACGCGGAAAAGACCGGCAAGCTGAAACCGGGCGGCGCGATAGTCGAAGCGACGGCCGGCAATACGGGCCTCGCGCTGGCGCTGGTCGCGGCGCAAAAAGGCTACAGGCTCACCATCGTCGTTCCCGACAAGATGGCGCAAGAGAAAATCTTCCACCTGAAAGCGCTCGGCGCGGATGTGCGCCTCACGCGCTCCGACGTCGGCAAGGGGCATGCGGAATATTATCAGGACGTCGCGCAGAAAATCGCGGACGACACCGGCGCATTTTACGTCAACCAGTTCGGCAACAAGGCCAACCCGCTCGCACATGAGACGATGACCGGTCCGGAAATCTGGGGCCAGATGGGCGGCCGGATGGACGCGCTGGTCGCCGGCGTCGGATCGGGCGGCACGATCACCGGTCTTGCGCGCTTTTTTGAGCGCGAGGCGCCGCATGTCGAGATGATCCTCGCCGACCCCAAGGGATCGATCCTGACCGACTATGTGAACACCGGCGTCAAGCCGAATGAAGTCGGCTCCTGGCTCGTCGAAGGCATCGGCGAGGACTTCATCCCCGATATCTGCGATCTGTCGCGCGTGAAAAAAGCCTATGGCATCACCGACAAGGAAAGCTTCGAGGCGGCGCGCGATCTTCTGAAGAAAGAGGGAATTCTCGGCGGGTCGTCTTCGGGGACGATCCTCGCCGCCGCGCTCAAATATTGCCGCGAGCAGAAGACCAGGAAGCGCGTCGTCGCCTTCGTCTGCGATCGCGGCGACAAATATCTTTCGAAAATGTACAATGACTACTGGATGTATGATCAGGGCTTCATCAAGCGCCCGCCGAAGGGCGATCTGACCGACCTCATCACCCGCAAGCATTCGGAACGCGCGACGGTCACCGTGAAGCCCGACGACACGCTGATGATCGCCTATGGCCGCATGAAGCTCTATGACATCTCGCAATTGCCGGTTTTGAACGATGACGGGACGCTCGCCGGCATCATCGACGAGGAAGACATTTTGTTCGCCGTCGTCCGCAATCGCGACAAGTTCAAGGACCCGGTGAAGTCCGCGATGACCTATCGCGTCGAAACCCTCGACGCCGCGGAGAAGATGGAGGAGCTGCTCCCCGTCTTCGCCAGGGGCTATGTCGCCGTCGTCACCAAGGGCGGCAAATTCGAGGGGCTGATCACGCGGACGGATCTGTTGAATTATTTGAGATTGCAGGTGGCATAAGCGATGCCGCCGCTGAACCGCTAATGAAGATCTTCGGGCTGCGCGCCTGCGACACCTGCCGCAAAGCCCGCAAGGCGCTCGACGCCGCAGGCGTCGATTACGCATTCCATGACGTCCGCGAGAACGGCGTGGCGAAATCGCAGGTCGCGCGCTGGGCGAAGACGGCCGGCTGGCAGACCTTGCTCAACAAATCCTCGACCACTTGGCGCGGCCTCTCGGACGCCGACAAGGCGGAGCTGAGCGAAGCGAAGGCGGTTGCGCTGATGACCGCCCGCCCAACCTTGATGAAACGCCCGATCATTGAGCGCGGCGACACGGAAGTCTTTGTCGGCTGGTCGAAGGAAGCGCAGGCCGCGCTGCTAGGTTAGGCTGGACGCAGAGTCGCTAGGATTTCCACTTGATCTGGAATTCGATCTCTTCGTCCTCGCCATCCCGCTCATGTTCGATGTTGAACCGTGCGCCGCCCGGAACGCGGATGCGCTCGCCGGCGATCTGGATCGCAAAAGCGTCGCCTGTTTCAACGGCGTCGGCGAAGCGCCGGAGCTTGGCGACGAACTGGCCGCGTGAGTAGGTCTTTTCAACGTCGCGTGACTTCTTTCGAACCATCTCTTCCTCGTCATGATTCCGGCTGCGAAAAATGCGATCGTGCGCGCTCAGAACGCCAGCGCCTTCGCCTGTTTGACGTTCGGCAGGCTCGACACCCTGGCGAGGACTTCGGGGGACACCTTGTCATCGACGGCAAGGAGCGCGATCGCGTCGGCGCCGGGCGCTGATCGCCCGAGATTGAAGGTCGCGATGTTGACATTGGCCTGACCGAGCGTCTGGCCGAGCGCGCCGATGAAACCCGGCTTGTCGGCGTTCGTCACGTAGAGCATGTTGGGCGCAAACGACGCTTCCATTTCGACGCCCTTGATCTCGACGATGCGCGGCGTCTGGCCGAACAACGCGCCTGACACCGTGCGGTCCTGGCGTTCGGTGACGATCCTGAGGCGAATGACGCTTTCAAAATTCTCCGCGTCGTCGCGATAGGTCTCGGCGATGGCGATGCCGCGCTCTTTTGCGATCAGCGGCGCGTTGACGATATTGACCTCGGCGAGCATCGGCCGCAACACGCCGGCGACCGCCGCTGCGGTCATCGGCCGCGTATTCAGCTTGGCGACGCCGCCGGCATAGACGACCTCGATCGCCTTGACGCTCGTCTCGGTCAGCTGTCCGGCGAACCTGCCGAGATTTTCGGCGAGCGAAATGAACGGCTTCAGTCGCGGCGCTTCTTCGGCGGTGATTGACGGCATGTTGAGCGCATTCGCCACTGCGCCGCGCATCAGGTAGTCGGCCATTTGCTCGGCGATCTGGATCGCGACATTTTCCTGCGCCTCGTTGGTCGAGGCGCCGAGATGCGGCGTCAGCACGACCTTGTCATTGCCGAATAAGGGGTGATCGGTCGCCGGCTCAACCGCGAAAACGTCGAGCGCGGCCGCGCCGATTTTGCCGGCGTCAAGGCCCGCCTTCAGCGCCGCCTCATCGAGAAGCCCGCCCCGCGCGCAGTTGACGATGATGACGCCCTTTTTCGTTTTCGCGAGCGCCTTCGCCGACAAGATGTTCTTCGTCTGCTCGGTCAGCGGCGTGTGCAGGGAGATGATGTCGGCTCGCGCCAGCAGCGCATCGAGTTCGACCTTTTCGACGCCAAGCTCGATCGCCCGCGAATCGGTCAGGTACGGGTCGAACGCGATCACCCGCATTTTCAGCGCGACCGCGCGATCGGCGACGATGCCGCCGATATTGCCGCAACCAATGACGCCGAGCGTCTTGCCGAACAGTTCGACCCCCATGAAGCGCGATTTCTCCCACTTGCCGGCATGGGTCGAGGCGTTCGCCTGCGGGATCTGGCGCGCCGCCGCGAACATCATCGCGATCGCATGTTCGGCGGTGGTGATGGCGTTGCCATAGGGCGTATTCATGACGACGACGCCGGCGGCGGTCGCGGCCGGAATGTCGATATTGTCGACGCCGATACCCGCCCGGCCGATGACTTTCAGATTCTTGCCGGCGGCGATGATCGCGGCGGTCGCCTTCGTCGCCGAGCGCACCGCAAGCCCGTCATAAAGGCCGATCACCTGTTCAAGCTTCGCCTTGTCCTTGCCGAGCTTTGGCTCATAGGTGACGTCGACCCCGCGCTCCTTGAAAATATTCACGGCGGTTTCGGAGAGGTCGTCGGAGATCAGGACTTTGGGCATGGGGAGTTCCGGTGGTTGGGGGTGATTGAGGGAGGCGACGGTCAACAAGAAAGCGCGTCGAAGTTCATCACGCGACGCGCTAATCCGTCACCCGTTGCCCGTTGCCTTCACTTCCTCGAAGGCCCAGTCGAGCCATGGACACAGCGCCTCAATATCGCTGCGGTCGACCGTCGCGCCGCACCAGATGCGAAGACCCGGCGGCGCGTCGCGGTAGCCGCCGATATCATAGGCGGCTTCTTCCTTGCCGAGCAGGGCTTCCATCTGCTTGACGAAAGCGCGCTGCCGGTCGTCCGAGAGCGCGGCGATCGCAGGGTCGACGATCTTGAGGCACACGGACGTATTCGAGCGCGACGCCGCGTCGGCGCACAAAAAATCGACCCAGTCGGTGCGCTCGGCCCACTGCGTGAGCGCAAGAAGGTTGGAATCGGCGCGGCGAATGAGTTCCTTAAGGCCGCCCTCCGCTGCGCCCCATTTCAGCGCATCGACCCAATCCTCGATCACCAGCATGGACGGCGTATTGATGGTCTCGCCCTCGAAAATGCCGTCGATCAGCTTGCCGCCCTTGGTCAGGCGGAAGATCTTCGGCAGCGGCCATGCGGGTTTCCAGCTCTCCAGTCTGGCGACGGCGCGCGGCGACAGGACGAGAACGCCGTGACCGCCTTCGCCGCCGAGCGCTTTTTGAAACGAAAATGTCGTCACGTCGAGCTTCGCCCAGTCGAGCGGCTGGGCGAAGGCCGCCGAGGTGGCGTCGCAGATCGTCAGCCCCTCGCGGTCCGCCGCGATCCAGTCGGCGTTCGGCACGCGCACGCCCGATGTCGTTCCGTTCCAGGTGAAGACGATGTCCGATTTCGGATCGACGGCCGAAAGATCCGGCAGCGCGCCATAAGGCGCCGTGACGACAGCCGCGTCGAGTTTCAGCTGCTTGACGACGTCGGTGACCCACCCTTCGCCGAAACTCTCCCAGGCGAGCATCGTCAGCGGCCGCGCGCCGAGCAGCGACCACAGCGCCATCTCGACCGCGCCGGTGTCCGACGCGGGCACGATGCCGATCCGGTAGCCGTCCGGGACCTCGAGCAGAGCGCGCGTGCGATCGATCGCTTCCTGCAAACGCGCCTTGCCAAGCCTTGCGCGATGCGAGCGGCCGAGCGTTTCGGTTCCAAGATTTTGAGCGGACCATCCGGGGCGCTTCGCGCAGGGGCCGGATGAAAAATAAGGGCGCGCAGGTCTGACGCCCGGTTTCGTCGACATCGATATCACTCCCATCCTTACAGATGAGTCGCGCTTCGTTGGGGAAGCGTGGCCCGCCGCGCTTGTCGCTCAGAATCACTCGCGGCGTCAACAGAATTTTTGCATTGCAGCAAACTGCTAGCGGGAGCATTTTGTGCTTCTTGCCGCTTTCCCGGTGCGCTCACCATTTCAGGCTGACAATGACGCCGCTTCCGCCGCCCCGCTCCGGCCCCGCCGATGCGACGCCGCTTGACTGGGCGTTGCTTGCCGTGCTGACGGCGCTTGGCGGCTCTTCATTCACGTTTATTCGCGCGGCCATTGAAACCGTACCGCCGCCCCTGGTCGCGATCGGTCGTTTGTGGATTGCGGCGGCGGCGCTGTTCGTTCTGATGCGCGCCAAACGACAGAGCCTGCCGCCGGTCTTCATTCGATCGAAAGACCGTGTGTGTCTCAACGCCATTTGGGGCTCGATGATTGGCGTCGGGATCATCGGCTATTCGATCCCGTTCCTGATTTTTCCCTGGGCGCAGCAATATGTCGAAAGCGGCCTTGCCGGTGTCTACATGGCGTTCATGCCGTTGTGGACGCTGGGCCTTGCCTATTTCTTCGCGGACGAAAGGATCAACGCCTATCGCATCGCCGGATTTTTGATGGGCTTTGCCGGCGTCGTCATTCTACTCGGTCCCGAGGCCCTGAGCGGTGTCAAGCAGTCCGGCTTTATCGCGCAAGCGGGGCTCCTCCTCGCGACCTTCTGTTATGCGGTCTCCGTGGTGATGACCCGGCGCGCCCCGGGGACAAGTCCGCGCGTCTTTTCGGCAGGCGCCGTCGCGATCGGCGCCGCCTTCGCCACTCCGGCGCTGCTGTTGGCGCCGATCATGCCGACCGAGTGGTCAGCCATGAGCCTTGCGAGCATCGTCATTCTGGGGCTTGGCCCGACGGCGCTCGCTGGATTTATCATATTCACGATCGTCGCCAGCGCCGGCGCATCCTTCATGGCGCTGGCGAATTACGTGACGCCGGTCGTCGCTGTCGCGCTCGGCGCTTTGCTTTACGGCGAAAGGCTGGAGACCAGCGCCTTCATAGCGCTTGGGCTGATTTTCGCCGGCGTCGCGGTGAGCCAGCGCAAGTCGCCGCCAGCTCAGAACTCGAGCTGACCCTTCATCACGAAAACAGCCTCGCCGCCGATCCGCACGGATTTGACCGCCCCACCCTCGGCCTCGACGATCGCCTGAATGCGGCTCGGCCGACCCAGTTCAAAGCCCTGTTCAATCACCCAGCGATGCGTTCCATCCGCCAGCCGCTCCGACAGCGCGATCTGCCCGGGGAGCGCCGCCGCAGCGCCCCCTGTCGCCGGGTCCTCGGGAATGCCGGCGCCGGGCGCGAACATGCGGACATGATAGCTCGCGTCCTTCGCATCGCCGCCTTCCGCGTAGAGCAACACGCCGATTGTTCCCTCAAACGAAATCGCTTCGAACGCCGCACTGTTGAATTTCGCCTGCCTGACGATATCAAGCGGCGCCTTTGCGAAATAGAAATTCGCGCCGGCGCCTACTTTTCTGACGCGATGCGCGCCGCGGTCGATCGAGCCATGCGGCAGCGCCAGCGCGGCCTCGATCAGAGATGCATCGGGGGCGGCGCCGCGCACGGCGGGAAGATTCGGGTTCTTGAATTCAGAGAAGGCGACCGGCCGGTCGAGCTCGACCCGTACAGGGAAAACACCTGTATTAAGCTCCAGTCGCAATTCACCCGTCAAATTCCGCGCGCGCGCGATCGCAATCGCCGTGCCGACGGTCGGGTGGCCGGCGAAGGGCATCTCATAGCCGATTGTGAAGATGCGCACCCGCGCGGTGTTTCGATGATCTTCCGGCGGCAGAATGAAGGTCGTTTCGGAATAATTGAATTCGCGGGTGATCGTCAGCATGTCGGCGGTCGATAGTCCGCGCGCGTCGAGGAGGACGGCGAGCTGATTGCCGGCGAATCTGCTGTCGGTGAAAACGTCGAGGGTGACAAAGTCAAAAAGCGCCATGGCTGTTCTTCTTTCTTGCTGCGTTTCGCCCTTCAGCGCCGCCGGTAAGCCGGCAACGGACCCGCTTCAAGCGAATTTTTCCAACGCGCGGATCAGCCGCGCTGAAAGGGCCATGCGTGATTGAGCGGGCCGTAGCCGCCGCCATAGCCGGGGGCGGTCCTGATCGCTTCATGCACATAGTCGATGGCTCGCTTGACCGCAGCGGCCAGCGGCAAGCCTTGAGCGATTCCAGTCGCGACGGCGGACGCGAGCGTGCAGCCGGTGCCGTGCGTCGATGTCGTTTCGATGCGCGGGCTACGGAATAGCCGCGCCCCGTCGAGCGTCACCAACGCGTCTTCGACGGTGTCGCCGACAAGGTGCCCGCCCTTGACCAGCGCCGCCGTCGCCCCGCGCCGGATCAGGGCCTGGCCTGCAGCGACAAGATCGTCCGATGTCCTGATCGCAATGCCAGTCAGCCGCGCCGCCTCGTCGGAATTCGGCGTCACGATCGCGGCGAGCGGGACCAGTCGTTCCAGCAGCAGAGATGGAATGGATTGATCGGCGAGCGCGTCGCCGCTCGTCGCGATCAATACGGGATCGAGGATGATTGGAATTGCGGCGGCATATTCCACCAGCGCATCGGCGATCGCAACGCCGGCGGCCCGCTCGCCGACCATGCCGATCTTGACGGCGTCGGCGCCGATGTCGTCGAGAACAGCAATGATCTGCGCCCGGATAATCTGCGGATCGACCGGATGCACGCCGGTGACTCCCTTGGTGTTCTGGACAGTCAGCGATGTGATCGCCGCCGCCGCATAGCCGCCAAGCGCCGTCACGGTCTTGATGTCCGCCTGGATGCCCGCGCCGCCCGATGGATCCGAACCGGCGATGATGAGAACGCGTCCCTGCAATGCCGCAAACTCTCCCAATTGCCGCCCTTAATGCGGTCTAGCACCCTTCGTCGCCGGGGAGACTAGCGAAGGGAGCGCGTGATGACGACAGGACAATTGCTTTGGGCGGGCCTTGCCTGTTGCATCGCCTCGCTCTGCGTCCAGCTGTTTCCGGCCGCCGCCGACGCGCTCGGCGTCGATCTTGGCGCCGCATGGCGCCTGTTCGGATTCGGCGTATTCCTGATCGCCGTCGCATCGATAGTCGCAGTCGCGACCGGCAGGCGAGGGCCCTAGTGGGCTGAATCTCCTAAAGCGAGGGGTATAGGCTCTTCAACTTGACGCGTGCGTCGGCGGTTGTGAAGCGCCAATTGGCCTTTGCGTTGAGGGTATTTCGACGCGAGCGCCAGGCGTCGACTTCCGTCCTGAGCG
>JBGSNB010000603.1:0-3516 GCA_041739835.1 Parvularculaceae bacterium
GCCGCGGCAAGTTCCGCAGGCGGTCGGCCCGGTACCCTTTTTCGCGCCCGAGCCCTCGCAGGTCTCGCAAGCGATCGAGCCCGGCACGGTGATTGAGGCTTTCTTGCCGGCGAAGGCTTCGGCGAGCGAAATTTCCAGCGAAAATTTCAGATCAGCGCCGCGTCCGGGTCCGCGCCCGCGCTGTCCGCGCGCGCCCATGATGTCGCTGAAGAGGTCCTCGAAGACGTCGGAGAAGGCCGCGGCGTCAAAGCCGCCGGCAAAGCCGTTGAAGCCCGCGCCATTGCCGCCGTTCTTGAACGCAGCGTGGCCGTAGTGGTCATAGGCGGCGCGCTTTTGCGGATCCGACAGGATCTCGTAGGCCTCGTTCACTTCCTTGAATTTGTGTTCGGCGCCGTCGTCGCCCTGATTGCGGTCAGGGTGATATTTCATCGCCGCCTTGCGGAAGGCGGCCTTGATCGCCGCGTCATCCGCGCCGCGCTCAACGCCGAGCAATGAATAGAAATCCTGCGCCATAACGCCTTGTCGCCCCTCGCGCGGCGAATCGCGAAATGGCGAATGGCGAACAGCGGTTAACGCTATTCGCTATTCGCTACTCGCTACTCGCTACTCGCCATTCGCTTCTTACTCTTTCTTGTCGCCGTCGACTTCTTCGAAATCGGCGTCGACGACCTTGTCGTCGCCGGCGGCGGCGTCGGGGCTCTCGCCGGCGTCGCTGGCGGCGCCTTGCGCCTTGTACATGGCTTCGCCGAGTTTCATCGACGCGGCCAGCATCCCTTGCGTGTCGGCGGAGATCTTCTCCGCGTCGGACGCCTCATCATCGAGGGTCGCGCGCAAGGCCGCTATCGCGTTCTCGATTGCTTTCTTCTCGTCGGCGGAAATCTTGTCGCCGAATTCCTTCAGCGCTTTCTCCGTCTGGTGGATGGCGCTCTCGCCGCGATTCTTCGCCTCGACGCGGTCGCGGCGCTTCTTGTCTTCGTCGGCGTGCGCTTCCGCGTCCTTCACCATCTTTTCGATGTCGGCGTCGGAAAGGCCGCCCGAAGCCTGAATGCGGATCGACTGTTCTTTCGCGGTCGCCTTGTCTTTCGCGGAGACGTGCACGATGCCGTTGGCGTCGATGTCGAACGTCACCTCGATCTGCGGGATGCCGCGCGGGCTCGGCGGAATGCCGACGAGATCGAACTGGCCGAGCATCTTGTTGTCCGCCGCCATCTCGCGTTCGCCCTGGAAGACGCGGATCGTCACCGCCGACTGATTGTCCTCAGCGGTCGAGAAAGTCTGCGACTTCTTGGTCGGGATCGTGGTGTTGCGCTCGATGAGGCGCGTGAAGACGCCGCCGAGCGTTTCGATGCCGAGCGAGAGCGGCGTCACGTCGAGCAGCAAAACGTCCTTGACGTCACCCTGCAGAACGCCCGCCTGAATCGCGGCGCCGAGCGCGACGACCTCGTCCGGATTGACGCCCTTGTGCGGTTCTCTGCCGAAGAACTGCTTCACCGTGTCCTGGACTTTCGGCATGCGGGTCATGCCGCCGACCAGAATGACTTCCTCGATGTCGCCCGCCGTCAATCCGGCGTCTTTCAGCGCCGCCTTGCAGGGATCGACCGTCTTCTTGATGAGGTCCTCGACGAGGCTTTCAAGCTTCGAGCGCGACAGCTTCATGGTGAGGTGCTTGGGGCCTGTCGCGTCGGCGGTGATGAAGGGAAGATTCACTTCGTATTGCGCCGTCGTCGAAAGCTCCTTTTTCGCTTTCTCGGCTTCTTCCTTCAGGCGCTGCAGCGCGAGTTTGTCCTTGCGCAGATCAATGCCCTGGTCCTTCTTGAACTCGTCGGCGAGATAATCGACGATGCGCATATCGAAGTCTTCGCCGCCGAGGAAGGTGTCGCCGTTCGTCGCCAGCACTTCGAAGACGCCATCGCCGATTTCGAGAATGGAAATGTCGAAGGTGCCGCCGCCAAGGTCGTAGACCGCAATTTTCTTGCCTTCTTTTTTCTCAAGTCCATAGGCGAGCGCCGCCGCCGTCGGCTCGTTGATGATGCGAAGGACTTCGAGCCCGGCGATCTTGCCGGCGTCTTTTGTCGCCTGGCGCTGGGCGTCATTGAAATAGGCAGGGACGGTGATCACGGCCTGCGTTACCGTTTCGCCGAGATAGGCCTCCGCCGTCTCTTTCATTTTCTGCAGGATGAAGGCGGAAATCTGGGAGGGCGCGTATTTCTCGCCGCGGCTCTCGACCCAGGCGTCGCCATTCGCCCCTTTCATGATCTTGTAGGGGACCATGCCGATGTCTTTCTTGACCATCGGGTCGTCGAAATTGCGGCCGATGAGGCGCTTGATCGCGAAGAAGGTGTTTTCAGGATTGGTCACCGCCTGGCGCTTGGCCGGCTGACCGACGATCCGCTCGCCGTCGGCGGTGAAGGCGACGACCGAGGGGGTCGTTCGCGCGCCTTCCGCGTTCTCAATGACTTTCGGCGTCTTGCCTTCCATCACCGCGACACAGGAATTGGTCGTGCCGAGGTCGATGCCGATTACTTTGCCCATTCGAAGTCTCCTTGCAGCAGACGGTCCCGTTCAAAGGGCCTTCAAGAAAGCCGGCAACGCCGCCGCTTTCGCCAAGCGCCCATAGGAACCGTCCCCATTTTCACTTTGGTTACGCGGCTGGAAACAATCGCTCCCGCCCGGTTCGAAGCGCATATAGGCAGGGCCTATCGCGGCCGCAACCCGCACGAGCCGGGGCGCACCAGGGAAAAATGGCAGGCCGCGCACGGGGCCGAGGACTGGCCGACCGGCCACGGCCGGCGTAAGAAGGCGCGCCGCGAGAGAGGTCCCCATGGCCGCCAAACCGAAAAAGTCAAAGAAGCCATCGCCTGCCCCCGAAAAGACCGCAAAAAAGGCCGCGAAGAAAGCCGCCAAAAAGGCTGCGAAAAAAGCCGCGCCCAAAATGCCGACGAAACGCGCCAAGCTCGCCAAGAACGAATACGCTCCGCTCGCGCCCTATCTGTGCGTCAACGGCGCAAAGGCCGCGATCGATTTCTACAAGAAGGCCTTCGGCGCCAAGACGCGGATGGTGATGGAAGCGGAAGACAAAGAGCGGCTGATGCACGCCGACCTCATCATCAATGGCGGCGAAATCATGCTGTCCGATGCCTTCCCGGAATTCGGGGTTGCAGCGACAACCTCACCCGACAAGATCAAGACCACGACGGTTTCGCTGCATTTGCAGGTTGATGACGCCGACAAATGGTTCGCTCGCGCGACCGACGCCGGTTGCGTCGTCGTCATGCCGCTCGCCGACATGTTCTGGGGCGACCGCTTCGGCATGGTGAAGGACCCGTTCGGCCATGCCTGGTCGATCGCCGCGGCGATCAAGAAAAAGCGGAAGAAGTAGGCGCGACTTTCCAGCTTTTGACCGTAAACAGTCGGCGGCGGGGTTCGCGAGGGACGGCCGGCGTCAATAGGCGTTGCGGACGACGCGGAACCCGACATCGCTGCGGCGGGCGGTCTCGACATCGCCGTCGCGCCGAC
>JBGSNB010000615.1:0-2427 GCA_041739835.1 Parvularculaceae bacterium
GCTTGCGTACCGCGCGAAATCCCGATCATATCGCGGGCGTGTGATTTCAGTCCAAGCCATCTTGATCCTCCGTGTCCTAAGCAAACGCAGAGAATCATAAGCCGCTGAAATCACACAACTCTTTTTGGATCAGGCTCTAAGGGAAGACCGTAAGCAGATGTCCCCGCGCGCCGGAGGCGATATAGAAAGGCTCGCGCGTCTTCAGGCCCGCATACCGCCGCGATCCCGGCCGGTCGATCTGCCAAAGATAGCCATAGTCGCCAAAGCCGGTGACTTGCCGGTCGGCGGGGCGCCCCTCCCGCGTATCGGGCCCGACGATGCTCGTCAGCACCCAGGATTTCGGAATGACCACTTTGCGGTTCCATTTGCCGCAATTGAGATACAATAGCCCATAACGCGCGAGATCTCGCGTCGAGATATTGAAGACATAAGCGCGGTGTGCCGAGACATTGCCGAAGCGCTGTTCGCCGGGATGATCCGAGGTCGTGTATTCGACATCTTCAGCGCGGAAATCCTGCATCCGCGTCGGCGCGGCGATCCGGCGTTCGAAAAGCGGGCCAATCTCCTCGCCCGCCGCCTTTTCGATGATCGTGCCGACCGCGTTGAAATCCCAGTTGTTGTAGATCCAATAAGCGCCAGGCGGATAAAGATCGGTTCCGGCCGCCGCTTCTTCCGCCGCAAGCGCCTGCCGATCGCGGGTCCAGCCGCCGACCTCGTAAAGCGCCGAATGGAAAATCCCGGAACGCGACCGCAACAGATCGCGCAGCGTCGCCTTGCGCTCGGCTTGCGTCAGCGGCGGCTCGACATCGTCAATGCCCATGTCCTCCAGCGTCGCGCCCAGATCGAGCTTCCCGTCGACGACGAGCTGCCCGACCAGCGACGAGACAAGGCCCTTGCGGACGGATTGCGCCGTATAGCGCTCGGCCGTCGTCCCCCAGTCTGCGATCAACCGGCCGCGATGGACGATGACGACCGCCGCCGACGGCTGCCCGTCGAAGAGCGCCTTGGCCTTGGTGAGCCGGTCAACATCCCAACCTCGCGCTGCGGGATCGGCGGCGCGCCACTCTTTGCCGGGGAAGCGGTCGACTTCGCCGCAAGCCGGCCATTGCGCCGCCGCCGTCGCGCATAGACATAGACTGAGTGCGGCGAATGCCGCCGTAAGTAGAATACGCATGTCCGCTCCTTGCTGGCACCCTGCCGCCAGAAGTGGCAGGCCGCCAGCCAAAACAGAACGCGCCGGCGCGATCAATCCTGTCCGGTTTCGCCATTCCGGACAGGTTTTGACGGCAGAGATTTGCGATAAGCCGCCGGCGACATGCCGACCCGCTCGCTGAACGCCTGATAGAACGCCGACCTCGATCCGAAGCCGGCGAGCAGACCGATCGCCTCCATCGAGGTGCGCGTTTCCGCCGGGTCGGCGAGCAGGCGCTGGGCTTCTTCGACGCGAAGCTGTTGAAGGCGCGCGGCAAACCCGGCCCCCGTCACGGCGCGCATCGCGTCGGCCAGCGCTTCAGCGGAGACTCCCGCCGCGGTGGCGGCCTCAGCCGTTGTCAAATCGGCCTTCGTCAACAGGCGTTCCGCCAGCATTGCTTCCACTCGGGCGACGAGCGCACGCATCGCCGGCGTCGCGACCGGCGGCGGATCGGTCAGAATATCAAGAAGGCCGAGGCGTCCGCCGAGGTAGACGGAAGCGCAAAGCGCCAGAAGCGCGGTCCCGCCGACAACCGGCACGACATCGCGGAATAGCTCAAGCTGCGGCCAAAAGGTCCTGACAAGCTGGGCGACATGCAGCACGCCGAGCCCGGCAATGGCGGCGAGAACGAATTTGCGGCTGCGCGCCGCTTTTCCCTTTGCATCTGGGGCGCGTAGCACGATCCATCCCGCCGCGGCGGTAAACGCCATCTGCGCGAAGACCAGCCGATCCGCCACCAGCGAAAGCGAATAATACTGCGACGCGGCGATCGCCGCGAGCGCCAGCGCGGCGAGCACGGCAGACAAGGCCCGCGCATCAATCCTTGAACCAAGGCTGGCGGCCGCAAACAGGAGGAACAGCGGCCCGGAGACAAAGGTCAAGACGGCTTCGATGACCGACGACGCCGTCTTTGGAAATCCAAGATCGGCGTGATCGGCGGCGATCAGCATGACAGCAGAGGCTGCTACCGCAAGATAGACCGCCGCGAGGATGCCCGCCTTTGCCCGCTTGCGAAGCGATCGCGCGCCGAGCGCCGCTGCAAGCAGCGCCGCATTGATCGCCGCCGCGAAGGTCAGGACCGTTTCCACCAATGCCGACTAGTGGGCTGAATCTCCTAAAGCGAGGGGTATAGGCTCTTCAACTTGACGCGTGCGTCGGCGGTTGTGAAGCGCCAATTGGCCTTTGCGTTGAGGGTATTTCGACGCGAGCGCCAGGCGTCGACTTCCGTCCTGAGC
>JBGSNB010000616.1:0-11098 GCA_041739835.1 Parvularculaceae bacterium
GCTTGCGTACCGCGCGAAATCCCGATCATATCGCGGGCGTGTGATTTCAGTCCAAGCCATCTTGATCCTCCGTGTCCTAAGCAAACGCAGAGAATCATAAGCCGCTGAAATCACACAACTCTTTTTGGATCAGGCTCTAAGAGAAACAGCCTAGGAAAGGGAGCCTCAGCCTCATGTCGTCATCCTACCCGACATCCGAGCAGATCGCCGCAAGCGCCTTCAAGCTCCTTGCGGAGAACCCGCTCTTCAAGGTCGGAACGGCGACCATTCACGGCAATGACTATCGCGTTTTCGAGAACGCGCCGCTGAGCCTTGTCGGCATTTTCCTGCAGGGAACGACGCATGGCGACAAGGAATTTCTCTATTACGAGGGCGAGACCTGGACCTACAGCCGGATGTGGGAGGAAACGCGGCGCATTGCCAACGCCCTCTCTGCCGGGCTCGGCGTCAGGAAGGGCGACCGCGTCGCCATCGCGATGCGCAATTATCCCGAATGGTGCGCCGCCTTCATGGCCGTCATCTTGATCGGCGGCGTCGTCGTTCCGCTGAACGCCTGGTGGAAGACGGAGGAGCTCCGCTACGCGCTGAAAGACTGCGGCGCCAAATTGGCGCTGGTCGACGACAAGCGGCGCGACCTTGTTCGTCCGTTCCGGGATGAACTCGGATTGACGCTGATCGTCGTGCGCGCGGAGGCTGACGGCGCGGAGAGATCCTATGCGGAGCTGATGGCGGCGTCCCGCGGCGACAGCCTGCCGATGGCGACGATCGAGCCCGAGGATGATTACGCGATCTATTACACGTCGGGTTCGACCGGAAATCCGAAAGGCGTCATTCTCACCCATCGCGGCGCGCTGACGACGCTGCTCTCCTGGGCGTTTGTCGCCTCAGCGATCAAGGACGCGCGCGGCGGCGTGTCGCTGTTCGGCGACGATCCCGGCGTCCTGCTCGGCATCCCGCTGTTTCACGTCACCGGCAGTCACGCGATCTTCCTGATGTCGTGGATTGTCGGCCGGCGAATGGCGATCATGTATCGATGGGACCCGAAGCTCGCGGTCGATCTCATCAATGAACACCGACTGACCAATTTCGTCGGCGTGCCAAGCCAGTCCTTCGAACTCATGGAAACGGCCGGCGACACCGCGATGCCGACGCTGATCGACATCGGGTCGGGCGGCGCCAAGCGGCCGCCCGAGCACGTGAAAAAACTGAAGGAGAAATTCGCCGGCGCCAACCCGTCCTCCGGCTACGGCCTGACGGAAACCAACGCCAGCGGCTGCGTGATTTCGCTCGACGATTACCAGAAGCGCCCGGATTCGACCGGCAGGGCGCTGCCGCCCTGTTGCGACATCAAGATCGTCGGCGAGCGCGGCGACTGCGGGACCGACGAGGTCGGCGAGATCTGGATCAGGACCGCCGCGAATTTCCGCGGCTATCTCAACTTGCCGGACGACACCGCCCGCGCGATCACGCCCGACGGCTGGTTCCGGACCGGCGATCTCGGCCGCCTCGACGCGGAGGGATTTCTCTACATCGTCGACCGCATCAAGGATCTCATCATTCGCGGCGGCGAGAACATCTCCTGCCTCGAGGTCGAGGCGCGCGCCTATCAGCACCCGGCGGTCGCGCAGACCATCGCCTTCTCGGTCCCTGACGAGACGCTCGGCGAACGGGTCGGGCTCGTCGTCTATCCGAAATCGGACGCGCATTTCACGCCGCAGGATCTGCGCGATTTCATGGCGCGCGACATGGCGAAGTTCAAACTGCCGGAGCGGATCTGGGTCTCGCCCCAACCTTTGCCGAAACTCGGCACGGAGAAATTCGACAAGCAGACGATCCGCCGCTTCGCGCTCCAGCATCCGCCGACCTGGAGCGCATGATCGAGCCAACTGCGAAAGTTTGTTGCGCTGCGGCGCGCGCGGGCGTTTGATCCCGCGGAATGTCAGGGAGCGTTGAATGACTGACCTTGAGGCCTTCAAGAAGGAGACGCGGCAATGGCTCGACGCCAATTGCCCGAAGGAAATGCGCGACGGCGCCGGCGGCGAAGAAAACATTTGCTGGGGCGGCAAAAACTGGGAATTCAGGTCGGACGCCCAACGGGTCTGGCTGGAGCGGATGGCGTCGAAGGGCTGGACCGTTCCGGCCTGGCCGAAGGAATATGGCGGCGGCGGCCTTTCCAAGGATGAAGTCAAGATCCTGAAGGACGAGATGCGCCGGATGAAAATGCGCTCGCCGCTCGAGAGCTTCGGCATCTGGATGCTGGGGCCCGCGCTCCTCAAATACGGAACGCAAGAGCAAAAGGCGATGTTCCTGCCCCCGATCGCGCGCGGCGAAATTCGCTGGTGCCAGGGCTATTCCGAACCGAATGCCGGTTCCGATCTCGCCTCGCTGCAGACGAAATGCGAGGACAAGGGCGACCATTGGCTCGTCAACGGCCAAAAGATCTGGACCTCCTATGCCGACGAATCCGACTGGATTTTCGTGCTTGTGCGCACCGATCCGAAGGCCGCCAAACATGACGGCATTTCCTTCATCCTGATCGACATGACGGCGCAGGGCGTCTCGACCAAGCCGATCAGGCTGATCTCCGGCAAATCCCCGTTCTGCGAGACTTTCTTTGATGACGTCAAAGTGCCGAAGGAGCATGCGCCCGGAATCAACGCGATTGTCGGCGCGCTCAATCGCGGCTGGGACGTCGCGAAATATCTGCTGACGCATGAGCGCGAGATGATCGGCGCCGGCGGCGGCGGCCTGATGGGCGGGCGCGGCATCGGCGAAATGGCGGCGCAGCAGATCGGCCTCGATGACAAGGGACGCCTCAATGATCCGATGCTGCGCGCGAAAGTCGCGCAGGCCGAAATCGACGGCTGGGCGTTTCTGCTGACGATGGAGCGGCTCAAGGATGAAGCCAAGGCCGGTCAAGGCATGGGCGCCAAATCCTCGATGCTCAAATATTACGGCACCGAATTCAACAAGCGCCGCTACGAGCTCTTCATGGACGCCGCTGGCTCCGACGCGCTCGAATGGGAAGGCGAGCGCACCGAAGACGGCAAGCTCGCCAAGGGCTGGCTCCGCACCAAGGCGAACTCGATCGAGGGCGGCACGTCGGAAGTGCAGCTCAACATCATCTCGAAGCGCATTCTCGAATTGCCGGACGCATAGGACCCGACATGCCGCTGATCCTCACGGAAGAACAGGAAATGCTGCAGGAATCCGCGCGCGGGTTCCTCGCTGAAAAGGCGCCGGTTTTGGCGCTCCGCAAATTGCGCGACGAGCGATCGGAGGACGGCTTTTCCCGCACGCTCTGGAAAGAGATGGCGGAGATGGGCTGGGCCGGCATTCTCGTCGACGAGGCGCATGGCGGCTCGGGCTTCGGTTTTGTCGGCGCCGGCGTCCTCGCCGAGGAAATGGGGCGTACGCTGACGGCCTCGCCGTTCCTGTCGACGTCGATCCTCGCTGCGACCGCGCTCAACAAATTCGCGAGCGAGGCGGCGAAGAGCGAGTATCTGCCGAAAATCGCCGCCGCCGACATTGTGATGGCGCTCGCCGTCGACGAGGGCAGGAAGCACGGGCCGGCGAATACGGCGCTCAAGGCCGAGAAATCCGGCAACGGTTTCAGGCTCTCGGGGTCGAAGACCTTCGTCGCGGACGGCCATGTCGCCGACAAGATCATCGTCGCCGCGCGCACCGCCGGATCGGCGGGCGACGAGGCGGGCGTCACGCTGTTCCTTGTCGATGCGAACGCCAAGGGCGTCGCGCGCGAGCGCACGATCATGGTCGACAGCCGCAACTCCGCGCGCGTCACTTTCGACAATGTCGCGGCGACCGGCGAGGACGTCATCGGCGAGATCGACAACGGCTATATGGCGCTTGAGGGCGTCCTTTCCGCCGGGCGCGCGGGCCTCGCCGCCGAACTTTCCGGCTCGGCGCAGCAGGCCTTCGAGATGACGACGGCCTATCTCAAGGAGCGCACGCAATTTGGGAGAGTGATCGGCTCCTTCCAGGCGCTGCAGCACCGCGCCGCGCATCTATACTGCGAAATCGAACTGGTGAAGTCGGTGACGCTGAAAGCCCTGCAAGATCTCGATAACGCGTTCGGCATGGCGTCGGTCACTTGCGCGCTTGCGAAAGCCAAGGCCGGCGAAGTCGCAAGGCTCGCCAGCCAGGAAGCCGTGCAGATGCATGGCGGCATCGGCATGACCGACGAATACGATATCGGCCTCTACATGAAACGCATTCGCGTCGCGCAGGAAATGTTCGGCGACAGCGCCTATCACGCCGACCGCATTGCGCGGCTGCGCGGTTATTGAGGGAGACAGGCATGAAGGCGGTCAAGAAAGAAGACCTGAAGGATTATGTCGGCAAAGAGACCGGGATTTCGAATTGGTCGGTCATCGACCAGAACCGGATCAACATCTTCGCCGATGTCACCGAAGACCATCAATTCATTCACGTCAATCCGGCGGCGGCGGCGAAAACGCCGTTCGGCGGCACGGTCGCGCACGGGTTCCTGACGCTGTCGATGCTTTCGCATTTCGCCAAGGACACGGTGCTGGTGCTTGAAGGCGTCAAGATGGGCGTCAATTACGGCTTCGACAAGGTGCGCTTCATGGCGCCGGTCAGATCCGGCAAGCGCATCCGCGGGCATTTCACCTTGATGAGCGCCGACGAAAAGTCGCCGGGTCAGTGGCAGTTCAAATACGCCGTGAAGGTCGAAATCGAAGGCGAGGAAAAGCCGGCCCTGATGGCCGAATGGCTGTCGATGCAATTCGTGTGAGGTGAACCGTGTCCGAGCATGTCGCCGAGATCAGCTGGAAGCGCCAGACAGAGAGCTTCGCTTACGATCACTATAATCGCGCGCATGAATGGAAATTCGACGCCGGCGTCATCGTGCCAGGCTCCGCGGCCCCCGCTTACAAGGGCGAGGCGGACCGCGTCGATCCGGAAGAGGCGTTCGTCGCGTCGCTTTCAAGTTGTCACATGCTGACATTCCTCGCAATCGCGGCGAAGAAAAAGCTCGTCGTCGACGCCTATCACGACCGCGCCGTCGGCCGCATGGACAAGAACGCGCAAGGCAAGCTCGCGGTCACCAGCGTCGATCTTCACCCTGCCGTGACCTTCGCGCCAGGCATCGAGGTCGACGCCGCGACCTTGAAGAAAATGCATCACGACGCGCATGAAAACTGCTTCATCGCCAATTCGGTGAAGACGCTCGTCATCGTCCATTCGAAGTAGGGAGTATTTGCTTGGCTATCAGGTTCGACGGAAAAGTCGCGATCATCACCGGCGCCGGTAATGGCCTTGGCCGCAGTCACGCGCTCGCGCTCGCGGCGCGCGGCGCGAAAGTCGTCGTGAATGACCTCGGCGGCGCGCGCGACGGAACGGGCTCGTCGCTGTCGGCGGCGGAAACGGTCGTCAAGGAAATCGCGGGCATCGGCGGCGAAGCGATCGCGGACGGCGCCAATGTGACGAAGGACGCCGAAGTCGCCGCGATGGTCGACGCCGCGATGAAAAAATGGGGGCGTGTCGATATACTCGTCAACAATGCCGGCATCCTGCGCGACAAGACTTTCGCCAAAATGGAGATGGAGGATTTCCGCCTCGTCATCGACGTTCACCTTGTCGGCACGGCGAACTGCACCAAGGCGGTGTGGGAGATCATGCGTCAGCAGCAATATGGACGCATTGTCTGCACCTCCTCGCCCTCGGGCCTTTACGGCATTTTCGGCCAGGCGAATTACGGCGCCGCGAAAGCCGGCATGATCGGCTTCATGAACGCGCTGCATCTCGAGGGCGGCAAGTACAATATCCGCGTCAACCTGTTGTCGCCGTCGGCGAGGACGCGCATGACCGAGGATATCGGCATCCCCGAACAGTTTCTGGCGATGATGACGCCGGAAGCGATCACCGCGGCCTGCCTCTATCTCGTCAGCGAGGAGGCGCCCTCGCGCGCCATCGTCTCGTGCGCCGCCGGCGGCTATGCGAGAGCCTATGTCGCCGAGACCGACGGGATCTACCTGCCGCCCGGCGAGCAGACGCCGGAAAACATCGCGGCGAACTGGGACACGATCTCGGACATAAACACGGTGCGTTATTACGACACCAGCGCCGGGCCGAACATGAACTTCATGGCGAAGGCGCGCCAGCATGCGGGCGGCTAGCGCCATCCTGCCGCTTCTTGCGGCCGCCTGCGCGAGCGTTCAGTCGACGCAAGCGCCCGCGCCGGACAAAACCGCGATTCTCGCGGTCATCGACTCCTTCTTTCTGGCGCTCGCCGCAGGCGACGCCGACGCGATCGACTCGCTTGCGGGCGAACGAACGGTGACGGTCGCGATCAGGCCCGAAGATGATGAGGCGCCGCGATATGGCAGTCTTGCCGAATTGGCCAAGCGATTTCGGGAGGGCGCCGCGACGCCGGTCGTCGAGCCTTACTGGCGGCCGACCGTCCTGCAGCGCAAGGACCTCGCCGTCGTCTGGGCGCCCTATGAAGTCAGCGCGGGCGGCAAGCTGATCCATTGCGGGATCGACTCATTTCAGCTTTCCCGACGGGCTGGCGGCTGGAGGATCGATGCGGTCAGCTATACGATGGAGCCCGGGGCCTGCGACGAGCTGCGACCGAGCGATCGATCAGAATTGCGCCCGAACTTCACAACGGAGAATGATCAGTGAGAGAAGCCGTCATCGTTTCGACCGCCAGGACCCCGATCGGCAAGGCCTATCGCGGCGCTTTCAATGCCACGACCGCGCAGGCGCTCGGCGCGCATGCGATCCGCCACGCGGCGGAACGCGCGAAAGTCAACTTCGAAGAAATCGAAGATGTCGTCATGGGCTGCGCGCTGCAGCAGGGAACGGCGTTCCAGAATGTCGCGCGCCAGGCGGCGCTGCGCGCGGGGTTCCCCATCGGCGTTTCCGGCATGTCGCTCGACCGGCAATGCGCAAGCGGCATGATGGCGATCGCGACCGCCGCGAAACAGGTGATCGTCGACAATATGCAGGTCGCGGTCGGCGGCGGCGTTGAATCGATCTCGACCTGCCAGACGGGCAACATGTTCGTGCGCCCAGACAAATGGCTGCTCGAGAACATGCCGGCGACCTATATGCAGATGATCGAGACGGCCGAAATCGTCGCCGAGCGCTACAAGATCAGCCGCGACGCGCAGGACGAATATGCGCTGCAATCGCAGCAGCGCACGCATGCGGCGCAGATGGCCGGGCGATTCAATGGCGAGATTGTCGCGCTGCCGTCGGTGATGCAGATGACCGACAAGGCGACGGGCGCGACCTCCGAGCATGCGGTGACGATCGAGAAAGACGAAGGCAATCGGCCCGAAACGACGATCGAAGGCTTGAAAGGCCTGAAGCCGGTCTTCAAGGGCGGCCAGAAGATCGCCGAGGGCAAGCACATCACCGCCGGCAACGCCTCGCAATTGTCGGACGGCGCATCGGCTGCCGTCGTCATGGAAGCGAAGGAAGCAGCGCGCCGCGGGCTTGCGCCGCTCGGCGTCTATCGCGGCATGGCGGTCGCCGGCACGCACCCTGACGAGATGGGCATCGGCCCCGTTTACGCGGTGCCGAAGCTCTTGCAGAAATTCGGCCTGAAGATCAGCGATATCGGGCTTTGGGAGCTGAATGAAGCCTTCGCCGTGCAGGTCATCTATTGCCGCGACAAGCTCGGCATTCCGGACGAACTCCTCAACGTCGATGGCGGCGCGATCTCGATCGGCCATCCCTATGGCATGTCGGGCGCGCGCATGGTCGGCCACGTGCTGATCGAAGGAAAGCGCCGCAAGGCGAAATATGTCGTCTGCACCATGTGCGTCGGCGGCGGCATGGGCGCCGCCGGATTGTTCGAGGTGGCGTGACGACGGATCCTTCCGCCATCCACGCCCTCATTCGCGAAGTGCGCAAGGGCGAGGTCGCGAGCTACGGCATGATCGCGAGCCTTCTTCCCGGCGTCGGACCGCGGCAGGTCGCGCGCGCAATGCGGTCGGCGCCGGATAATCTCAAATGGTATCGCATCGTCACCGCGTCAGGCGCGCCCGCCGATCATAGCGGTGCGCAAGAGCAGCGCCGCCTCTTGAAAAGCGAAGGCGTCGCCTTCCGGAGGAACGGCGCCGTCGACTGGGCGGCGCATCGCTGGAAGGGGCCTTCGCAGAAATGGATCGACAGAACGGGCCGCGACATTCATGAAATGATCGAAATCATCGCCGGATGGGGTTTGAAATGAGCGCCGGGTTGAACATCGCCTTTGTGCTGTTTCCGAATGTCACGCAGCTCGATTTCACCGGCCCGTTGCAGGTCCTCTCGCGCGTGCCGGGCGCCGTCATTCATATCGTTGCGCGGTCGATGGCGCCGGTCGCGACCGATGCGGCGCTGACCCTCAATCCGACCTGCACATTCGAGACCTGTCCCGCCGTCGACGTACTGGTCATTCCCGGCGGCTTCGGCGTCGATGACGCGATCAACGATCCGGCGCTGATGGACTTCGTCCGTCGCGAAGGCGCACGCGCCAAATATGCGACCAGCGTCTGCACCGGGGCCTTTGTGCTCGGCGCCGCAGGACTTCTGGAGGGAAGGCGCGCGACGACGCACTGGGCCTATCACGATGATTTGAGGAATGTCGGCGCGATCCCGGTGAAGGCGCGCGTCGTCCGCGACGGCAATATCTTCACCGGCGGCGGGGTCACCGCCGGCATCGATTTCGCGTTCACGCTCGCCGCCGAACTTGCGGGCGAAACCGCGGCGAAGGCGATCCAGCTCGGCCTTGAATATGATCCGGCGCCGCCCTTCGACGCCGGCTCGCCGTCGAAGGCTGACGCCGCGACGCTCGACGCGATGACGACGCGGTATGCGCCGCGTCTGGCCGCCTTCCGGGACGCGCTACGGCGAACAAAGCGTTAATTTCCCGTCACATCTTGCCGGTTCCGCCAATTCGGCCCACAACCGCCGCATTGTCGGCGCCTTCGCCATGAAGGTTGCAAGGGACGTCCAACGGAGAGAATCATGCAAGTCGCTTTTGGCCGGTTCATCATGGTTCTGATCGCCGCGTTCGCAGCCTCTGTCGGCGTCGCGCACGCCGCCTCGAAATCGAAGATCGATCGCCGCGTGAACGAGAAGCTTGAGCTGTTCCGCGAGGAGGTCAGCGGCGCCGACGCCCTGCTCGCCAAGGCGAACGGCGTCCTCGTGTTCCCGTCGATCAAGAAAGCCGGCATCGGCGTCGGCGGCGAATACGGTCAAGGCGCGCTGCGCGTCGGCGGCAGGACGGTCGGCTATTATTCGACCGCCGCCGCTTCGATCGGCTTCCAGCTCGGCGCGCAGGCGCGCACGCAGATCATCGTCTTCCTCGACCAGGGCGCGCTCGAAAAATTCCGCGCCAGCGACGGCTGGGAAATCGGCGTCGACGCATCGGTCGCGGTGATCACGATCGGCGCCGGCGGCGCGGTCGATTCGACGACGATCGACCAGCCGATCGTCGCCTTCATCTTCGACAACAAGGGGTTGATGTACAATCTCTCGCTCGAAGGCTCGAAGATCAGCAGGATCCACGAAGACTAGACCTTCGGGCGATCAATCTGGATCGCCCGATGGTCTAGTCTTTGCTTGGTCGCGTCGGGATTACGAAAAACCGGTGATTCCACTTTTTCGCCCGACGCTCTAATTCGGGACCTTGTCGATGGCGGCCAGATGCGCGCGCTTCTGGCCGTCGTTCAGGAACGATCCTTCAAAGCTGTTGATCGCCAGCCGCCGCAGGTCGTCGGCGGAAAGGTCGAGCGCATCGATCACCGCCTCGAAATTCGCCATCACATGGCCGCCGAAATAGGCGGGGTCGTCCGAATTGACCGTCGCTTTCAGGCCGAGATCCAGCATCCGTTTCAGCGGATGCGCGCGCATGTCCTTGACCACGCAAAGCTTCAGGTTGGAGAGCGGACAGACCGTCAAGGTCATGCCGCTGTCCTTAAGGCGCGCGACCAGGGCCTCATCCTCAAGCGACCGATTCCCATGGTCGAGCCGATCGATTTTCAGGACGTCGAGCGCGCCGCGCACATAATCGGGCGGGCCTTCCTCGCCCGCATGCGCGCAAAGCTTGAGGCCGCGCTCCTTCGCCGCCGCGAAGACGCACGCGAAATTTTCCGGCGGATGTCCGACCTCCGATGAATCAAGGCCGACCCCGACGATCCGGTCGAGCCAGGGCTCGGCCTCCTTCAGCGTCGCGAAGGCGTCATCTTCCGGCAGATGCCGCAGGAAGCACATGATCAGCATCGTCGTCATGCCGAATTGCGGCTTGCTCATCTGCAGCGCCGTCAGGATGCCGCTGATCGCAACGCCGAAGGGCAGGCCGCGCGCCGTGTGGCCCTGCGGGTCGAAGAAGATCTCGGCATGGCGCACATTGTCGGCGCGCGCTCGGTTGAGATAGGCCATTGTCAGGTCGAAAAAATCCTCTTCCGTCCTGAGGACGTTCATGCCCTGATAATAGATGTCGAGAAAATCCTGCAGGTTCGAAAACCGATAAGCGGCGCGAGCTTCCTCGACCGACTTGAATGGAATTTCAATGTTGTTGCGCCGCGCCAGCGCGACCAGCATCTCAGGCTCAAGACGGCCTTCGATGTGAAGGTGGAGTTCCGCCTTTGGGAGGCGGCGCGCGAGGTCGATGAGGGCGGTCTTGGTCACGCGCGGTCACACAAGGCATCGATGGTCGAGGCGACAGCGACCTTCACGGACATCTGGAATGACAAGCGGCCCTTCACGTCCATTTCTCCGAAAACGAATTCATTGATTGCGCCGCCGAGAAGGCGAGGCCGCTTGTCGCAAAGATCGCGCAGATCGCGCCGGCGGCGAATTTTCCGGTAGTTGCGATTTGCTGCGCCAGCGCCGGGGCCTGCGTCGGCGCAACAGTGCCGGAGACGAACAAAACAAGCATTGCATTCTCGACCAGTTCAAACAGCGCATAAAGCGCCGGCGCCGCCAGCAACAAACACCGGTCGACTTTCGGCAGCGGCGCCCGCCGCATCGCGACATTGACGGCGCTGGCGGCGACCAGCGTCGCCAGCAGGGCGAAGACGAAATCGAACGCCTGAAGCCACAGATAGTCCGCGCGCTCGGC
>JBGSNB010000617.1:0-1884 GCA_041739835.1 Parvularculaceae bacterium
TTGAAGCGGAGCGCGTCCCCGCCCTAAAGATCGAGGGGCCAGTTCAGGAAAGCCCCGGATGCGCACTGACGCCGCCCCCGCGCCGACGCGCCGCGAAGACTATCGCGCCAGCGATTATCGCATCAGCTTCGCCGATCTTTCGATTTCGCTCGACCCGAAGCGCACGCTCGTCAAGTCGCGCCTCGCAATCCGCCGCGCGCCGCAGGCGGCCACGGATGCGCCGCTGGTCTTGAACGGCGAAGGGATCGAGCTTGTCTCGCTCGCGCTTGACGAGGACCCGCTCGACGCCGCGCGCTATGACCGCACGGACGATACGCTGACCATCCGCCATCTGCCGGCTGAGTTCACCCTTGATATCGAGACCGCGTGTTCGCCGGAGGGCAACACCTCGCTTTCGGGTCTCTATCTGTCGAACGGCATGTTCTGCACGCAATGCGAGGCGGAAGGGTTCCGCCGGATCACCTATTATCTCGACCGGCCTGATGTGCTGGCGAAATTCTCGGTGCGGATCGAAGCCGACCGCGCGGCCTTTCCGGTGCTCCTGTCGAACGGCAACCTGCTCGCGCGAGGGACCGTTCCGGGCGGCCGGCACTTCGCGCAATGGGCGGACCCGCACCCCAAGCCGTCCTATCTGTTCGCGCTGGTCGGCGGCGACCTCGTCGCGGCGGAGGATGCGTTCGTCACCCGGTCCGGGCGCAAGGTCGCGCTCAAGGTCTTCGTGCAGGCGAAGAACCTCGACAAATGCGGCTACACGCTCGATGCGCTGAAACGCGCGATGAAATGGGACGAAGACGTCTTCGGCCGAGAATACGACCTCGACATCTTCATGATCGTCGCCGTCGATCACTTCAATTTCGGCGCCATGGAGAACAAGGGCCTCAACATTTTCAATTCGGCCTATGTGCTGGCTTCGCCGGAGACCGCGACCGACGCCGATTACGAGGCGATCGAGTCGATCGTCGCGCATGAATATTTTCACAACTGGTCCGGCAATCGCGTCACCTGCCGCGATTGGTTCCAGCTGTGCCTGAAGGAAGGCTTCACCGTCTTTCGCGACCAGGAGTTCTCTGCCGACATGCGCAGCCGGCCGGTGCAGCGCATCAAGGAGGTCCGCCGCCTGTGGGCGCAGCAATTCCCGGAGGATGCGGGCCCGCTCGCCCATCCCGTCCGCCCGGAAAGCTTCATCACCATCGACAATTTCTACACCGCGACCGTCTATGAAAAGGGCGCCGAGCTCTGCCGGATGATCAAGGCGATCGTCGGCGCGGAGAAATTCCGCAAAGGCTCGGATCTGTATTTCTCCCGCCATGACGGCGAGGCGGCGACCGTCGATCAGTTCGTCAGGGCGATGGAGGATGCGAGCGGCGAAGATCTGACGCAATTCCGCCGCTGGTATTCCGACGCCGGCACGCCGTCGATCGCGGTCGGCGAGAAATTCGACAGCGCCGGCGCCTATGCGCTGACGCTGACGCAAACGACAAAGCCGACGCCCGGGCAGGCGGACAAGCCGCCGCGCGACATCCCGCTCGCCTTCGCGCTGATCGGCGCGCGCACCGGCGCCGTGCTCGAGGAAGGAACAATCCGCCTCAAGGAGCCCGCGGAGACGCGGCGCTTTGGTCCGTATCGGGAGCGTCCTGTCGCCTCGCTGCTGCGCGGCTATTCGGCGCCGGCGACGCTCGACCAGCCGTTGAGCCTTGACGATCGCCTGACGCTGGCGAAATCCGAGCCCGATCTCTTCAGCCGCTGGTCGGCGACCGAAGCGCTGTGGCGCGACCTTTCTCTCGCCTTCGCCGGCGTCAAGGAGATCGCCGATCCGGACGCAACCCTTGCGCGGTTCGCGACGGCGCTCGGCTTGAGCCTTGAAAGCGCGCGCGCGGATCCCGC
>JBGSNB010000026.1:0-5816 GCA_041739835.1 Parvularculaceae bacterium
CCAGTCGGCGGTCGGCGCGACAGCGCGCCAGGAAGCATCGCGCCAGATGAGCCAGATCGAGATCGGCGCGACGACCGCGCCATGATGGTAAACGGATGATCCAAACCAGATCGACGCCATCGACAGCGCGGCGTCATGGAAAATGGCGATCAGACCCGCAGCGAGCAGCGCAAAAGCGAGCGTCGCGCGCGCCAAAGGCGTTAATGCCCCCGGCGCCCGGAAAGCCTGAAATCTCGCGAGGGCGATCGCCATCGGATATCCTTGATCGCGGCGGCGAATGCCGCCGCCCAGTGCCGATGCAAGGGATGGTCCGAAAAGGGGAAGGGTTACTGCGCCGACGGCTCTTGCAGCGCAAAGCAGTTCAGCTGCGCGGCGCGGATCTTGGCGCAGGCGGCTTCCGCATCGCTCTCCGAGAGATGCGTGAAGCGCGCGCGGTACAAGGTCGAGCCGTCGCCCTTCGGCATCGGCGCGACGCTGCGCACCCGGGTGACGAGGCCGCTGGCGATCGCCGCGGCTTCAAGTTCCTTTTGCGCCATGTCCTTGGTCGAATAGGCGCCGATCTGGACGCTCCATTTGCTGAGGTCGTCGAAATCGCCTTCGCCGAGAAAATCTTCGGTCGGCATCAGCGCCGACAGGCGGACGCGTTCATATTCGTTGAAATCATCGCTCTGCGCGCCGGCGATCAGCGCCCCGATTTCGTCCGCCGGTTCATCCGTTGAAAGGCCGATCGGGCCGAAGCTTGCGGCGGCGATCGACAATTCTTGCCGCAGCTCTTCATTGCCGGCGACGGTCGGAACGGCGTTCTTGCGTTCCAGTTCGGCGACCAGCGTCGGCTTCAGGCGCGGCGTCGGCGTTTCGCGATGCAGAGCCGCAATCAGGGCCGGCCTGGCGGCGACATCGGCGAAGGCCGTCGTCAGGATTTCCTTCATATGCGCATCGCGGGTGCGAACCGAGCGGCCGCCGAGAACGACGCCGATAAGGCGCGTGCCGTCGCGCGACGCCGTCGAGGCGAGGTTGAAGCCCGAGCGCTGCGTATAGCCGGTCTTCAGCCCGTCGGCGCCCTCGAACGTGCGCACCAGCGCGTTATGGGTGCGATAGGTGTGGCCGTTCCAGGCGAATTCCTGAAGGTTGAAATAGGGGAAATACTGCGGATGATCCTGGATCAGGCGCTGCGACAGAATCGCAAGGTCGCGCGCCGTCGTCATCTGCTTTGAATTCGGCAGGCCCGATGCGTTCTTGAACGTGGTGTTCCGCATGCCGAGCGTCTGCGCCTTGGCGGTCATCGCCTGCGCGAATTTCCATTCGGAGCCGGAAATGCTCTCGGCGACAACGACGGCGACGTCATTGGCGGACTTGACGACCAGCGCTTCGATCGCGGTTTCAACGTCGATCGTCGCGCCGGCGGCAAGGCCGAGCTTCGAGGGCGGCTGGCCCGCCGCCTGCGCAGAAACGGTCAGGTCCGAATCGATATTGAGCCTGCCTGATTCGATTTCCTCGAACAGCAGGTACAGCGTCATCATCTTGGTGAGGGACGCCGGGTAGCGCTTCGCATCGGGATAGCGCTCGAACAGCACCGCGCCTGAATCGGCATGGATGACGAGGGCGGCGTATTTCGGGGCGGCGGCGCTTCGCTTCTTTTTCGCCGCCAGCGCATCGGGCGACGCGACGACCGCCGCGACCGCAACCGCCAGTATCGCCAGAACGCTACGCAACCGTGCCGCCATCACGCAAGCCTCGCCAAACCGGGGGCGCTTCGCAACTTAATTCTGAAAGCCGCCGCCAATAATCCCTGAACCGACCCGTTACACGCCGCTTCACCAGCCGTAACCAGCAAAGCGCGTGCCGCCCCCAGAAAGTCCCATGCGGCGGAGCGCTGATCGTCGTCCGGTCCAGTAAACAACTGGTTAACATTAAAATGCGGACATTTGCCGATTTCGCTCATTTGGGGTTGTTGCGTCGCAACATCGCCACTTGACGGGTCCCGCCCGACGGCTTATGTTGCACTGCACAATACGAAAGGCCGATCGCCCGAACCGGGGGCCTTTTGCACGCAAAGATTGAAAAGGGAGAAGTTTATGTCCGCAAAGAAAACCGTTGAAGGCGCTGCCGCCGAAACCTTCGAAGCGCTGACCTCGTTCAGCCCCGACAGTTTCAAGGACGGCTACGAGAAAATGGCCAAAGGCATGAGCACTTGGGCCGATTTCCAGAAAGGCTCGCTCGAAGCGTTCATGGCGTCGGCCGGCGTTTTCGCCAAGGGCTTCGAGAAAGCCGCCTCGACCCAGGCCGGCTTCGTGAAGGAGCAGTTTGAGGAAAGCGTCGCCACCGCGAAAGCCGCCGCCGCCTCGAAGAGCGTCCAGGAAGCGATCGAACTGCAGAGCGAATTCGTGCGTGCGACGTTCGAAAAGAACCTCGGCCACGTGACCTCGCTCGCCGACCATTGGACGAGCGTCGCCAAGGAAGCCTCCGATCCGCTGGCCAAGCGCTACGGCGAATTTGTCGAACTGGTGCAGGCCCAGCGCCCGTAAGGCGCCGCGACCCCGCATCGTTTACCAAGATGCCAACGCCCGGACGCGCGTCGTCCGGGCGTTTCTCGTTTCAAGACGGCGTGTGAATGCGCCCCGCCGTCAATTTCCTTCTTTTCAACCGAATTCCAATACATACTTAATGGGCCGCTGGCGGATTCGGCCGCCTGCGACGGGAATGGACCGACGGCGTCGATGGCGAACGAAGATAACAACAATCAGGGGCCGGGTTTCGGCGTCGGCGTGGTGTCGAAAACCGCGCCGAAGACGAAACGGCCGTCGCTATACAAGGTTCTGTTGCTGAATGACGACTATACGCCGCAGGAATTCGTCGTCTGGCTGCTGCAGGCGGTTTTCAACAAAGGTCCCGAGGACGCCAACCGGATCATGCTCCATGTCCATCAGAATGGCGTCGGCGTTTGCGGCGTCTATACCTATGAAGTCGCGGAGACCAAGGTTGCGCAGGTGATGGAGCTGTCGAGGCGCAATCAACATCCGCTCCAGTGCACCATGGAAAGGGAATAGGTTGGCGAGTTTCAGCAGGAACCTTGACGAGTCGCTTCACCGCGCCATCGCCATCGCGACCGAGCGCAGCCACGAGCTGGCGACGCTGGAGCACCTGCTCCTCGCGCTGACGACGGACCAGGACGCCGCTGCGGTGATGCGCGCCTGCAATGTCGATCTCGAAGCGTTGCGGCGCCATCTCTACGAATTCATCGAGAATGAACTTTCCAATCTGAAGACCGAAGGCGACGACCAGGCCAAGCCCACCGCCAGTTTCCAGCGCGTCATCCAGCGCGCCGTCATCCATGTTCAGTCATCCGGCCGCGAGGAAGTGACCGGCGCCAATGTGCTGGTTGCGCTGTTCGCCGAACGCGAATCCCACGCCGCGCATTTCCTCCAGCAGCAGGACATGACGCGCTTTGACGCCGTCAACTACATCTCTCACGGGCTCGCCAAGCGACCGGGAGAAAGCCAGCCCAAGCCCCCGCGCGGCGCCTCGGAAGAGAGTGACGCGCAAGGCGGGAAAAATGAAAGCGCGCTCGCCGCCTATTGCGTCGATCTCAACGAAAAGGCGCGCAAGGGCAAGATCGATCCCTTGATCGGCCGCGGCGCGGAAATCGAACGCTCGATCCAGGTCCTGTGCCGGCGCCGGAAGAACAATCCGCTGCTGGTCGGCGACCCTGGCGTCGGCAAGACGGCGATCGCCGAGGGCCTCGCGCGCAAGATCATCGACGGCGAAGTGCCGGAGGTGCTCGAAAACTCGACCATCTATGCGCTCGACATGGGCGCGTTGCTCGCCGGCACGCGCTATCGGGGCGATTTCGAGGAGCGGATCAAATCGGTCCTGAAGGAACTCGAGGATCACGAGGACGCCATCCTCTTCATCGACGAAATCCATACCGTGATCGGCGCCGGCGCGACCTCCGGCGGGGCGATGGATGCGTCAAATCTCCTGAAGCCCGCGCTGCAGTCCGGGACGCTCCGCTGCATGGGGTCGACGACCTACAAGGAATATCGCCAGCATTTCGAGAAAGACCGCGCGCTCGCCCGCCGCTTCCAGAAGATCGACGTCACCGAGCCGACGCTCGACGATACGGTGAAGATCCTGACCGGACTGAAGCCCTATTTCGAGGAGCATCACCACGTTCAGTACACGGCGGAAGCAATCAAGGCCGCGGCGGACCTCTCGTCGAAATATATGACCGACCGAAAACTGCCGGATAAGGCGATCGACGTCATCGACGAGGCCGGCGCGCGCCAGATGCTGTTCCCGCCCGACAAGCGCAAGAAAATCATCGAGGTCGAGGATATCGAGGAAATCGTCGCCAAGATGGCGCGCATTCCGCCGAAATCGGTGTCAAAGAGCGACACCGAGCGCCTCAGAAATCTCGGCGCGGATCTTCGCCGCGTCGTGTTCGGCCAGGACCAGGCGATCGAGCAGCTCGCGGCGGCGATCAAGCTGTCCCGCGCCGGCCTGCGCGAGCCGAACAAGCCGATCGGCAGCTATCTGTTTTCGGGGCCGACCGGCGTCGGCAAGACCGAAGTCGCCAAGCAGCTGGCCTTCATCCTCGGCGTCGAACTGATCCGCTTCGACATGTCGGAATATATGGAGCGCCATACGGTCTCGCGCCTGATCGGCGCGCCGCCGGGCTATGTCGGCTTCGACCAGGGCGGCCTCCTGACCGATGCGATCGATCAGCATCCGCATGCGGTGCTGCTCATGGATGAAATCGAAAAGGCGCATCCGGAGATCTTCAATATCTTGCTGCAGGTGATGGACAACGGCACGTTGACCGACACCAACGGCAAGAAGATCGACTTCCGCAATGTCGTCATCGTGATGACGACAAACGCCGGCGCGTCGGATGCGGCGCGCTTCGCCATCGGCTTTGCCGGCGGCAAGAAGCATGACGAGACCGACGCGGCGATCAAGCGGATGTTCACCCCCGAATTCCGCAATCGCCTCGACGCGACGGTCGCCTTTGGCGGCCTGACGCCGGAGATCATCGACCGCGTCGTCGAGAAGTTCATTCTCCAGCTTGAAGCGCAGCTCGCCGATCGCGGCATCACCTTCGAACTCGATATCGAGGCGACGCGCTGGCTCGCCAAGCGCGGCTTTGACGAGGAAATGGGCGCCCGCCCGCTCGGCCGCATCATTCAGGAATATGTGAAAAAGCCGATCGCCGACGAGATCTTGTTCGGCAAGCTGAAGAACGGCGGCGTGGTGCGCGTGCTCCTCGATCCCGCCGATGCGGAAAAACTCGCCTTTGAGTTCATTCCGGACCTGACCAAGAAGGAAGGGGCCGTTCCGGCCCTCGTCGGGCCGTAGGCGAAGTCGGCGGCGGGCCGCCGTGAGTGAGCGCTCGCTCACTTCTGCGCCCGGCGCCCGCGAAAATTTATTTTCGAAATCCTGTCACACTCGAGACCCCTGTATCGTCTTGGCGGCAGGGCGCGCGTCATCTCTTCGGCGCGCGCCGGCTCTTTGACATCGTGAATCTTTTGCAGCGTACCGGTTCAATCGAACTGGCCGCCTGCGCGGATGGAAAGCCGGGGCCTTGCGCCGCGCCGGAAAAAGGCATGCCCTTTCCGACAGACAATGGGGCGCCTTTTGCGGCTGGACGCCGCGCCGATCGTCAAAAAAACCGTGCGAAAGGAAAGCGCGAAAGGCGCCCCTCCAGGCGGCGCGCAATCCTCGTTCGAGGCTCTAATTCGGGCGCGGCGGCGTGTCGCGTCGCCGGGCCAGAAATTGCCGCGCGGCGCCGTCGCTTGAAAGCCCGATCGCCCGGTCGA
>JBGSNB010000060.1:0-4150 GCA_041739835.1 Parvularculaceae bacterium
GCCTACGCGCTGTGCCGGCCGCCCGGCCATCATGCGCGCCAGGACGCGGCGGCGGGATTTTGCTATTTCAACAATGCGGCGATCGCCGCCGTCCGTCTTCGGAGCAAATTCGACAAGGTCGCGATCCTTGACGTCGATCTCCATCATGGCAACGGCGCGCAGGATATTTTCTATCGTCGGAATGACGTGCTGACGGTCTCCCTTCATGCCGATCCGACGCGGTTCTATCCTTTCTTCTGGGGATCGGAGGACCAGTGCGGCGACGGCGAAGGCGAAGGCTTCAATGTCAATCTTCCCCTGCCAAGGGGATCTGGCGACGCGGCGTTTCTCGCCGCGCTTGACCGCGCCCTTGCGCGCATAGACGCGTTTGGTCCGGGCGCGGTCGTGATCGCGCTCGGCCTTGACGCCTATGAAGGCGATCCGTTCGGCGGCCTGACGGTCACGACGCAGGGCTTTCACCGCATAGGGGCCGCGATCGGCGCCGCAGCGGATCGGCCGACGGCGATCGTTCAGGAAGGCGGCTATCTTTGCGACGCGTTTGGCGACAATCTGACCGCATTCCTGACCGGATTCGAGAGTACCTGACCTGGAAACGAGGAAAATCAATGACGCCGACCAAGCTGAGACTTCTTGTGACAGGCTTGATGCTTTGCGCATCGTCACCCGCGATGGCGCAAGTTCCGGGTTCTTCTTCACCCGTCGAGGAGGCGATTGCGCTCCTCGGCCAGTCGATCGCCTTTCGATCCGTCGAGGGCTCGCCGGACACGCTGCGTTACGCCGAGCACCTCGCCAGCGTTTTGAAGAAGGGCGGCATTGTCGATGTCGAAGTCGACAATAGCGGCCCGGCGCCGACGCTTGTCGCCGTCTACAAGGGCGCGAGCGACGAAAAGCCGATTGTACTCTCCGGCCATATGGACGTCGTCGAGGCGAAGGCCGACGACTGGGGGCGGGATCCTTTCGCGATGACGCGCGACGGCGACTATGTCATCGGACGCGGCGCCGTCGACAACAAATGGGGCGTCACCATGATGGTGATGACGCTCATTCGTCTCAAGAGGGAGGGGTTCACGCCGAGGCGCGACATCATTCTTGCGCTCTCGGGCGACGAGGAGACGCAAATGAAATCGACGGCGATCCTCGCCGAGCGCTTCAGCGACGCCGGCCTTGTCTTGAACAGCGACGGCGGCGGCGGCACTTTGAAGGAGGATGGAACGCCCCTCGCCTATAATCTGCAGACCGCGGAAAAGACTTACGCCGATTATGAAATCGCCTTTACGAATCCGGGCGGCCATTCGAGCCGACCAAGCAAGGATAACGCAATCTACCGGTTGGCGCGCGCGATCGACCGCATCGGCGCCTATGAATTCCCCGCGCAGGCAAGCGAGACGACGATCGAGTTCTTCCGCCAGACCGGCGCAATGACGTCGGGAGAACTCGGAAGGTCGATGATCCGGTTCGCCGAGAATCCGAAGGACAAGAAGGCTCTGAAGGCGCTGCGCGCCGATCCCGAATATGTCGGCCAGACCGGAACGACCTGCGTCGCGACTATGCTCGCCGGCGGGCATGCGCTGAACGCATTGCCGCAACGCGCATCCGTTTCGGTCAATTGCCGAATTTTTCCAGGCGTCTCCCCGGAGGCGGTCAAGGAAACGCTTTCGGAGATCGTCAATGATCCGCAGGCGGAGATCAGATTTGTCGACCCGCCGACCTATAGCGACGCCTCGCCGATGCGCGATGATGTGGTCGCGGCCCTTCGAAAGGCCGTCGATCAGCGTTTCAATGGCCTTGCGATCATTCCGCAAATGTCGGCCGGTGCGACCGACAGTCTCTATTTCCGGGCGAAGGGCGTGCCGAGCTACGGCGTCTCAGGGCTCTTCATGAAACCCTCCGACGACTTCACGCATGGCCTCAATGAGCGCGCGCCGGTTTCAGCGGTCGCGGGCGCGCTCGACCATTGGCATACGCTCCTTACCGAGTTGGCGAAGTGAGGCGTGCGCGGCGCATGACGAGATAGACAGGCAGGCCGGCGAGCAGCAAGACGACACCCCAGGCGACCGCCTCCGCGCCGGCGCCGTATATCGTCCACAGCGCATAGACCGCCGCTGCGGCGGCGATGACGAACAGCGTCGGCGACGATTGCAGTTTGCCGTCGCGTTGCAGCTTCAGCGCCGCCAGCGCGCAAGCAAAATACATGAACAGAGACGCCGTCGTCGACAGAAGGACGACAAAGGTGAACAGCTCCGTCATCGACTTCGCGTAATTCATCATCACGACCAATGTCAGCAGCGCGCTCGACACTACATGCGCCCGGACCGGCGTCGAATGCGCCGAGGTCTTTGCGAGATAGGAAGGGAAGACGCCGCCCTTCGCCATGGCATAAGGCAGTTCTCCCTGCAGGAGTATCCATCCGTTGAGCGCGCCAAATCCGCTGATCGCGGCGAAAAGCGCGAGCCATTTTCCGGCGTTCTCGCCCCAATGCGCCGCAACAAAATCAGCGAATGGCGCCGACGAGACGGCGACCTGGTCGGCCGGAAGAAGAAGAATGACGGCCGAACAGGCGAAAAGGTAGATGATCCCCGTCACGATCATGCCGATCATCGTCGCGCGCGGAATGGTGCGCTCCGGGTCTTTCACTTTTTCCGCCGGCACCGTTGCGGATTCAAGACCGAGAAGACCCCACAGCGTCAGCGTCGCCGCGGCGGTGATCGGCCCGATGCCGATATTTGACGGTTCATAAGGCATGATCGAGGCGCCGCCATCGCCAATGACGACCAGCGCGCCAAGGAGAATGACCGCGAACAGCGGCAGCAGCTTCAGCAAGGTCGTCACCAGTTGCACGTTGCCGGCAAGATAAGCGCCCCGGCAATTGACCGCCGTCAGCAGCCAGATGACCGCGATCGTCACGCCGGCATGCAGACCCACGGTCGTTGATAGCGGGGGGAAGAAAACACTGAGATAGCTGACGGCGCCGGTCGCAACCGCCGCATTTCCGACCCAGATCGAGATCCAGTAGCTCCAGGCCACCAAAAATCCCGCCGCCGGGCCAAACGCCTCCTGCGTATAGGCGTAAGGGCCCCCGGCTTTCGGCAGGCTGCGCGACAGCGCGGCGAAGACGCCCGCCAGCATCAGGCCGCCGGCAATCGTCAGCAGCCAGCCGTAAATCGAATTCCAGCCGAGCGCCGCGAGCGTCGCGGGCAGCAGGAATATGCCCGAGCCGATCATGTTGCCGACGACGAGGGCCGTCGCCATGACGAGACCGAGCTGCTTTGCGGTTTTTGCGCCTTGCATGCCCCCGCCAAGTCTCCCGCTGCGCCCGGCCGGTCCAACCCGACCCCGCTCGTGCGGAAGCATCGGCCGGCTTGCCCGCCCCGTCAATTGCGACGAACCGGCAGACGAGAATTGTGGACCGCTTCTTGCTGGACAAGGGTCCAAGCGCGCGGGCATCTTCCGCGGCGACGACTGTAAACGAGTTCAATCGGGACATTAACCATGGCTGACATGAAATCGCCGAGCCAGACGCGCCTCGTCCTGGCGCAGTTCCTCTTCGCGCATGGCATCGATATCGAGGCGCTTTACAAAGCGCTCGGCGCCGAGCTTGCGGATTGCGACGCGGAGGCCGTCTCGCACATGGCCGGCATCATCGACGGCGTCACGCTGGCGACGCAAAAGATCAAGGCGCATGGCCTCGACAACTGGACGCGCAGCTAAGCCCGCCGCTTGAACGCGGTTGCGCCTGTGCTACCTGACGAAGGTGCGCAAACGCTCGATCAGCATACGCGGACACCGGACAAGCATCCTGCTTGAGCCGGAGTTCTGGGCCGTTCTGGACGCTGTCGCCGCAGCGCGATCCATCAGCCTGCCGATCCTGATCGCAGAAATCGACCAGTCGCGGCTGAAGCGCATGCCGGCGCCGGGACTTGCGTCGGCGCTGCGCGTGTTCGCGCTCGAGGAGGCGCAGCGCCGTTCGCCTTCAGGCGTTGGCGACGAGTCCAAGTGACGGGCGTCCGAGAACAAGCTGCGAATAGAGCCGCGTCACTTCTTCCGCATAGCCGCGCATGATCGGCCGCACCTGCGAGAAACTGTCGACTTCCGCTGCGCGCGCAAGAAGTTTTGCAAAGCGCGGCCGCACCGGCTCGCGCTGCGGGTCGCT
>JBGSNB010000064.1:0-2128 GCA_041739835.1 Parvularculaceae bacterium
CTGGTGCGCGCCGAAGACATGATTGCGAGACTATCTGCCGGAAAGCTGATCGTGATGCTGCGCGATGCGCGCGAGCGCGACGCCGCGCGCGTCGCCGCGCGTCTTGAAGGCGTCATATCAGGAACGCTGCACCGGTCGAAACCTGAATTCGCGCGCGTCATGACCGCTGCAATCGAGCGCGCCGCCGGCGACGATCTGGAAACCGTTATCGCCCGCCTCTTGAAGCGCCAGCAGGACCAATCGCGCATCGCCAACGCGACGCCTTAGCCGCCGGCGATGTCGACAAGGATCGACAGGATCTTGCGGCTCCCGGCGAGGCGCGCTTTTTCGTCCGGCCAGTTTTGCTGGAAGACGAGTTTCTGGTCCGGCCGCAATTTCACGTCGAAGGTCGAGTTCGAGATGAATTTGACGAGACCGGCGGGATTGGCGAAGCGGTCATGGCGGAAGCTGACGACGGTGCCCTTGGGTCCGGCATCGATCTTGGCGACGCCGGCGAGGCGGCATTGCTCCTTGATCTGAACGATCTGCAGCAATTGCTCGACCTCGCGCGGCAGCCGGCCGAAGCGGTCGACGAGTTCAGCGGCAAATCCCTGAATGTCGTTTTCTTCCCGCAAGTCGCCAAGCCGGCGGTAAAGCGCCATGCGCACATTGAGATCGGCGACATAGTCCTCCGGGATCAGCACCGCGAGGCCGACATTGATCTGCGGCGACCACTGGTCCTCGGACGGCGCGTCGCCGGCGCGCAGTTCAAGCACCGCTTCCTCCAGCATGTGCTGGTACAATTCGACGCCGACCTCCCTCACCTGACCGGATTGCTCCTCGCCGAGAAGATTGCCGGCGCCCCGGATGTCGAGATCGTGCGAGGCGAGCGTGAAGCCGGCGCCGAGCGTGTCGAGCGACTGCATCACTTTGAGGCGGCGTTCGGCCGCCGGCGTCAAGGTCTTGCGCGGCGAGGTCGTGAGATAGGCATAGGCGCGCAGTTTCGAGCGCCCGACCCGGCCGCGCAGCTGGTAGAGCTGCGACAAGCCGAATTTGTCCGAATGATGAACGATCAGCGTGTTGGCGGTCGGGATGTCGAGCCCGGATTCGACAATCGTCGTCGAGACGAGGACATCGAACTTGCCGTCGTAAAAGGCGTTCATGATGTCTTCAAGCTCGCCGCCCGCCATTTGGCCGTGCGCGATCTTGTAGCGAACTTCCGGCACCGAGGCGGTGAGGAATTCGGCGACGCCGTCGAGATCGCTGATGCGCGGCGCGACATAGAAACTCTGGCCGCCGCGATAATGCTCGCGCAGAATCATCTCGCGCGCAACGACAGGGTCGAACGGCCCGACGCTGGTCCGGACGGCAAGTCGGTCGATCGGCGGCGTCGAGATCAGCGACAGGTCGCGAATGCCGCTCATCGCCAGCTGCAGCGTGCGCGGAATCGGCGTCGCGGTCAGCGTCAGCACATGCGTGTCGGCGCGAAACTCCTTCAGCCGTTCCTTGTGCTTGACGCCGAAATGCTGCTCCTCGTCGACGACGACCATGCCGAGATTGCGAAAGCTCACTGATTTCGACAGCAGCGCATGCGTGCCGATGACGATATCGAGCGTGCCGTCCGCAAGGCCCGCCCTCGCCTTCGCCGCATCGGCGGCGGCGACAAGGCGCGACAGGCCGCCGACACGCACCGGGAATCCCTTGAAGCGCTCGGCGAAATTCTTCAGATGCTGGCGCGCCAGCAAGGTCGTCGGCGCAATCACCGCGACCTGGCGCCCCGTCATCGCGATGATGAAGGCGGCGCGGAGCGCCACTTCGGTCTTGCCGAAGCCGACATCGCCGCAGATGAGGCGGTCCATCGGCCGGCCCCGCGCCAGGTCCTCGATGACGTCGGCGATGGCGTTTTCCTGGTCTTCGGTTTCCGCATAGGGAAAGCGCGCGCAGAATTCGTCCCAGACGCCGGCCGGCGGCGACACCGCGTCGGTCGTCTTCATCTCGCGCCGGGCGGCGATCGCGATCAACTGCTCGGCGAGCATCTTGACGCGCGCCCTGATGCGCGCCTTGCGTCCCTGCCAGCCGGCGCCGCCAAGCTTGTCGAGCGGGGCATTCGGATCGTCCGATCCGAAACGCGTCAGCAGATCGATATTCT
>JBGSNB010000066.1:0-5403 GCA_041739835.1 Parvularculaceae bacterium
GGCGAGAAACGCCTCGAGCCCCTTGTCCGTCAGCGGATGATTGGCGAGCGCGCGGATGACCGACGGCGGCGCGGTCGCGACATCGGCGCCGGCGAGCGCCGAATCGCGGATGTGCATCGGCGAGCGGATGGAGGCGGCGAGGATTTCGGTGCGAAAGCCGTAATTGTCGTAGATCGCGCGGATCTCGCGGATCAGCTCCATCCCCTCCTCGCCGACATCGTCAAGCCGTCCGATGAAGGGCGAGATATAAGTCGCGCCCGCCTTCGCCGCGATCAGCGCCTGGTTCGACGAAAAGCACAGCGTGACGTTCGTCTTGATTCCTTCGCCGGTGAGCGACTTGCAGGCGGCGATCCCCTTCAAGGTCAGCGGCAGCTTGACGACGACGTTTTTGGCAATCTTCGCCAGCGACTTTCCTTCCGCGACCATCTGGTCGGTTTCGATCGCGGTCACTTCGGCGCTGACCGGCCCCGGTTGCAGCGCGCAGACCTCGGCGATCATCTCGCGAAAATCGCGCCCCGATTTGGCGACGAGGCTGGGGTTGGTGGTGACGCCGTCTACAAGGCCGGTCGGCAACAGCGCCCTGATCTCGGCAACATCCGCGGTGTCGACAAAAAATTTCATGACGGCTCCCTGATGGCAGCCTTCGTCTTGCCCCGCTCGGCGCGAAAAATCCACCTTTCCGGAAAATGGCGACGCCGGCGGCGCCTGCCCGCCAGCGCGGGCAAACCCCGGATTGCGTTCGAATTTTCCCGCAAGCGTGACCTCGCCGGCACTTGTTTCTGCGCCGGCGCCCTGAAATATGGTCGCCAAGGCGCCGGGACCTTTGAGGTCCCGGCCTTTTTCCATTCGCCGGCCGGTCCCGCCGCGCTAGGATGCGGATCGCCGGCCTAGGATCGCGAGCGTGGTCATGACCAAACCGACTGAGGAAACTTCGATCGTCGTCCGCTTCGCCGGCGATTCGGGCGACGGCATCCAGCTTCTCGGCAGCCAGTTCGCCGATTCGACAGCGGTCGCGGGGTCGGACTTTTCGACGTTCCCGGACTTCCCGGCGGAGATCCGGGCGCCGGTCGGCACGACCTTCGGGGTCTCGGCGTTCCAGATCAATCTCGGGGCCCGGCGGATCGCCACGGCGGGCGACGCGCCGGACGTTCTGGTCGCTTTCAATCCGGCGGCGCTGAAAGTGAACCTGCCGCTGATGCCGAAGGGCGCCGTCATCATCCTCAACACCGATGAATTCAACGAGCGCAATTTCGCCAAGGCGAATATCAAACAGGACCAGCGCCTCACCGGCGAGCTGGCCGATTTCCGCGTTATCGAGATTGCGATCAAGACGCAGACGCTGGAGGCGACGAAACCGTCCGGCCTCAACAAGCGCGACGCCGAGCAGTGCAAGAATTTCTGGGGCCTTGGCTGCGTCATGTGGATGTTCGGTCGCGACCGCGCGCCGATCGAGGCGTGGATCAACCGCAAATTCGCCGGCAAGCCGGACGTCCTCGCCGGCAATCTGATGGCGTTCAACGCCGGCCACGCCTATGCCGAAACGGCGGAGCTCTCCGCCGAGATCCCGCAATATCATGTCGGCGCGGCGCCGATGGCGGAGGGCGACTATCGCTCGATCACCGGCGCCGAGGCTTTGGCGCTCGGCATCGCGGCGGCGGGCGAACTGGCGGATAGGCCTATATTGTTCGCCGGCTACCCGATCACGCCGGCCTCGGCGCTCCTGCATTATCTCTCGCGCCTTGGCGAGCTGGGCGTTGCGACCTTTCAGGCGGAAGATGAAATCGCCGCCTGCTGCGCGGCGATCGGCGCCTCTTATGCCGGGTCGATCGGCGTCACCTCCTCCTCCGGCCCCGGCATTGCGCTCAAAACCGAGGCGATCGGCCTTGCAATCGTCACCGAGCTGCCGCTCCTGATCGTCAATTCGCAGCGTGGCGGCCCGTCGACGGGACTGCCGACCAAGACCGAACAATCCGACCTCTATCAGGCCGTCTACGGACGAAACGCCGACGCGCCGGTTCCCGTGATCGCGGCGTCGGGCCCCGATGACTGCTTTGAGGTCGCGATCGAAGCGGTGCGCGTCGCGCTGCGCCACATGACGCCGGTCTTCCTGTTGACCGACGGCTATATCCAGAACGCCGCGGGCCCGTGGATCATTCCCGACATGGAGAAATTCGAGAAGATCGCGTCGAACCCGCCGCCCGCTCTTCCGTCGTCGGACGATCCGACCGAAGTGAAACGCGCGATCTGGAACCGCCATCCCGAAACCAAAGGCCGGCCATGGGTGCATCCCGGCATGGAGGGCCTCGCCTACCGCGTCGGCGGCATCGAGAAGGATTTGAAGACCGGCGACATTTCCTATGAGGCGGCGAACCACCAGGCGATGACGGATCTGCGCTTTGCGAAAGTCGCCTCCGTCGCGAAATTCATCGCGAAGCAGGAAGTCGAACAGGGCCCGTCATCGGGCGCGCTCGCGGTCGTCGGCTGGGGCTCGACCAGGGGGCCGATCTGGCGCGCGGTCGAGGCGGCGCGCAAGGACGGCCTGGATGTGGCGCAGATCCATCTGCGCTGGCTGAACCCGTTCCCCTCAAATCTCGCCGAATTGCTGCGCGGCTATCAGCGCGTGCTGGTCCCCGAAATGAACATGGGCCAGCTCGCGACGCTCATTCGCGACCGCATCGAAATCCCGGTGGAGTCGCTGACCAAGGTCACCGGCCAGCCGTTCAAGATCGTCGAAATCCTGGAAGCGATCCGCGCGCATGCGCGGGTGGCGAAGGCGGCGGAGTGAGCAGACGTAGATTTTCAACCACGGGGAGAATTTGAAGTGGCAAAGGCACCAAAGAAAGTTCTGGATCGCATTCAGTCGACGGTAAAGCGCTTTCAAAGTGTGCTGGCTGGCGCGAAGGCGCGTGACGTAGGCGAGTCCGATACGGTCACCATTGTTGTGGACATGCTCGCCGAAGTGTTCGGCTATGACAAATATTCCGAAATAACATCCGAGCATGCAATTAAAGGAACCTATTGCGATTTAGCGATCAAAATCGACGGGGCGCTGCAGCTCCTAATTGAAGTCAAAGCGATTGGTCTCGAATTGAAGGAGAATTTTGTAAAACAGGCAGTCGATTACGCGACCAATCAAGGAGTCGACTGGGTTGTGCTTACGAACGGCGTAACTTGGCGCGTTTATCATGTAAAATTTGAAAAACCAATTAGCCAAGAATTGCTAATTGAAGTAGATTTTACAAGCCTTAACCCGAAGTCAGAGAAAGACGCCGATTCGTTGTTCCTGCTCTGCAAGGAAGGTTGGACAAAATCCGTCCTCGGAGATTATCGCTCGCAACGTCAGGCGCTTAGCCGATTTTTTCTTGGCAATCTCATACTCTCGGAGCAGGTGCTTCAAGTCGTCAGGCGTGAACTCAAGCGGATTTCACCAGATGTTAAAGTTGAAATTGACGACATCAGGCAAGTTATTGTGAACGAGGTTCTAAAGCGCGAAGTAGTTGAAGGAGAGCAGGCTGTCGCTGCGAAAAAGAAAATAATCAAGACAGCGTCGCGACCACTTCGAACAAAAAGCGACCAACCCGATCCTACTGGTGACTTCCAACCTCAAGATTCGACGGAGAGCATCGTAGAATGATTCTGGTGTGCGCCTTCGGCTACTCAGCTGGCTTCGACGATATCTCGCACGTAAAGTGGGCGGCAGGTGGTCAGCCGTGCAATCAAACTTACTTCGCCTCCCCAGTCTGCGGGGCAGGTGGCGCGAGGCGCCGGCGGGGCCTTTGCCTGGTATTGGGTCTCACCTCGCTTATGGCGGTGGCGGCGTTTGGTTCTGCGTGTGCTGCATCCGCCAAGAGTGAGTCTAAAGAAATTTGCAGAAGCGAAGATTTCAGTGGGTGCTGCAGTTGGAACGGCGGCGTCGCAAACGAACTGACAGGGCAATGTCGAAATGGCAACGTCAGCAAGACCTGCGACGCAAAATGGGAAACCAATCTGCGTGGTCGGTGCAGCTGGAACAAAGGCGTTGCGGCGGTAGATAGCAACGGGGTCGTTTACTGCAATAATGACAAAGCTCCGGGCACACCAATTCCGAAATGCGCAGCACCGACACAATGACCAAGGGTATTTAGAGAATGAACGCTCCCCTCACCGCAAAAGACTTCGAAACCGATCAGGAAGTGCGCTGGTGCCCCGGTTGCGGCGACTATGCGATCCTGAAAGCCGTGCAGAAGACGATGGCCGATATCGGCGCCGTGCCGGCGAAGACCGCGTTCGTCTCCGGCATCGGCTGTTCCTCGCGCTTTCCCTATTACATGGCGACATACGGCTTTCACACGATCCACGGCCGCGCGCCGGCCTTTGCGACGGGGTTGAAGCTCGCGAATCCGGAGATCGACGTTTGGCTTGTGACCGGCGACGGCGACGGCCTGTCGATCGGCGGCAATCATCTGCTGCATGTCCTCCGGCGCAATGTGAACATGCAGATCATGCTGTTCAACAACGAGATTTACGGCCTCACCAAAGGGCAGTATTCGCCGACCTCGCGCGTCGGCACGCGCTCGCCTTCGTCGCCCAAGGGCTCGGTCGATCAGCCTTTGAACCCGTGCGCCTTCGCGCTTGGCGCCGGCGCGAAATTCATCGCGCGCGGCGTCGATACGGCGACCAAGCCGCTGATCGAAACGTTGAAAGCCGCGCACGCCTTCGAGGGCGCGTCCTTCATCGAGATTTTCCAGAACTGCATCGTCTATAACGCCGACGTGTTTTCGGGCTTCACCGAAAAGAAGGTCGCCGACGAAAACCAGATCCATGTCGAGCATGGCAAGCCGCTGCTTTTTGCCGGCGGCAAAAAGGGCCTCAAAATCAACCCGCAGACTTTCGGCCTCGAGGTCGTCGCGGTCGGCGATGGCGGCGTCGCGATTTCGGATGTGCTGCTGCATGACGAAACCAACAGGACGCTCGCGCATCTGCTGGTCGAGATGAAACACCCCGCATTCCCGATGGCGATGGGCGTCCTCTATCGCGAGCATGGCGCGCCATCCTTCGACAAGGCGTTCTGGGCGCATCACGCCACCCACGGCAAACGCACGGGCAAAGTCGCCTCGGCGCTGCGGCGCGGCTATGTGTGGACGAAAAAGGCGAGCTGACCGGAACTGCTCGCATTTGCAGCATGACGATTCCATTGCCGCCTCCGCCGGCGCGGGGTAGGGTCGGCGCCGTCGCCGGCCCTTTGTCCCTGTCGCGTTGAATTCGAGCGGTCCGGTCGCAAGACGCATGGGGGCTATCATGAGATTTTTGGCATTGACGGTTGCAGCCTTGGCGTTGCCTGGCTGCGCGCTGTTCAGCAGCGGCGATCGCGCGACAACGGCCGAAAGCGCCGTTGCGCCGGCCCCGCTCGCCGCAGCGCCGTCG
>JBGSNB010000079.1:0-2297 GCA_041739835.1 Parvularculaceae bacterium
GGTCGCGCGTCGCGCGCCGCCTCCTCACGTTAGCGGCGGCCAGCCTGTCGTCCGCCGGATCGCCGCCCATCCCGAATTGTCAAAGAGCCGCGCGCCCGGCTCGCGCCGAACACGCAAATCATCAAGGATCTCAGATAGAAATCGCCCGCGCGCCTTCAAGCCGCTGAAAAAATGTATTCGCCGCCGCGTTTTCGTGCAGATGGCGAATTCGGCGCGCGCGCTCATGAGCGTCCGTCTCAATCGCGGTCCGGCGCGCCGAGCGGGAACAAAGGCCTGAATGGGCGCGCTTCCTCGATCGCTCTGGCGAAGGAGGGTCGGGCGCATAGCCGGGCGCGGTATGCGCGGACGAGCGGATAGTCTTCCGATATCTTGTGAACCCAGTCCGCATAAAAGAGCGACGGCGCCGCCGCGCAGTCCGCCAGCGTGAAATTTGCGCCAGCGGCCCATGTCTGTCCCGCCAGATGGCTTTCGAGCCAGGCATAAGCGCGCTCAAGCCTTTCGCGCGCGAGGGCGTGACCTTGTTCGCTCGACATCGGCGTCCGCTTCAGCGCGCTGTCGACCGCGACCTGCATTGCGTCCATGACATGCAGGTCGAAAAAGCGATCGAGAAAACGCACGTAAAGCGCCGCCATCGCATCGGCTGGCAGGAAGCGCACGGGCCCCGGATGTGCCAGCTGCAAATATTCGATGATGATGCTGGTCTCGGCGATGTCGCGCGCGCCGTCGACCAGCAGCGGAAATTTCGCAAGCGGCCAGCGGCGCAGCCATTCGGCCGCATGCTGGGGCGTCTCGGGCCCGATCGAGCGGAACTCGAACGGCGTCGCGTTCTCATAAAGCGCGATCAGCGCTTTTTGCGTGTAGGAGGAAAAGGGATGACCATAAAGCGCGAGGGACATGGCGGCCTTTCAACGAAAATGGCGAATGAAGATTTCGCTGCGCTCCGGCGCGACAGCCTACGCCCTGCGGGTCAAGGATCGAGGCTGGCTTGCCGAGCCGTAGCCCCCGAATGTTGAAGTAGGGGCGTAGGCTGGTGGAGCTGAGCGGAATCGAACCGCTGACCTCCTCATTGCGAACGAGGCGCTCTCCCAACTGAGCTACAGCCCCTTCTAGGCCTGTTCGGCCCCAGGTTTTGGGAAGCGCTGATCTAGGCGCGGCCAGCGGCGCTGTCAATCTGGCGGCGCGGGGGCCGCAAGCTGTCGGAATTCCTTGGATTCCTCGCGCCCTTCGGGCAGGTAACCGGCGCTGCGTCGGCTCTGTTCGGAGGATCACATGGCAGGACCCTTGAGCGGGGTTCGAATCGTCGAATTTGCGGGGATCGGCCCTGCGCCCTTTTGCGGGATGATGCTCGCCGATCACGGCGCTGAGGTCATTCGCATCGACCGGCGCGGCGGGTTCTTCCTGAAGACCGACCCCCTGTCGCGCTCGAAGAAGTCGATCGTCGTCAACATGAAGGCGCCGGAGGGCGTTGCGCTGGCGCGCGATCTGGTGCGCCTGGCGGACGGCCTCATCGAAGGCTTTCGGCCCGGCGTCATGGAGCGCCTGGGGCTCGGGCCGGATGTTCTGCTCACAGACAATCCGCGGCTTGTCTTTGGCCGCATGACCGGCTGGGGGCAGGCGGGGCCGCTCGCCGACGCCGCCGGTCACGACATCAACTATATCGCGCTGTCGGGCGCGCTCCACACTTGCGGCCGGCGAGGCGAGAAGCCGACGCCGCCGGTGAATTATCTCGGCGATTTCGGCGGCGGCGGCATGATGCTCGCCTTTGGCATGGCGTGCGCGCTTCTGGCGGTGAAAAACGGCGCCGGCGGTCAGGTGATCGACTGCGCGATGACGGACGGCTCGGCGGCGCTGACGAGCCTTACCTGGGGGCTTGCGGCGGCGGGCGTCTGGGAGGACGAGCCCGGCGTCAATCTGATCGACACCGGCGCGCATTTCTACGACGTCTATGAGACGAGCGACGGCAAGTGGATTTCGATCGGCGCGATCGAGGCGGAATTCTACCGCCTGCTGCGCGAGAAAACCGGGCTCGACGCCGACCCCGCCTTCGACGCGCAGAACGATCCCGCGGCGTGGCCGGCGTTGAAGGAAAAGATCGCGGCGCTGTTCCTGACGAAGTCCCGCGCGGAGTGGTGCGCGCTGATGGAAGGGACAGATGTCTGTTTCGCGCCCGTGTTGTCGATGGCGGAAGCGCCGTCGCATCCGCATAATCGCGCGCGCGAGACCTTTGTCACTGTCGGCGGCGTCGTCCAGCCGGCGCCGGCGCCGCGCTATTCGGCGACGCGAACCGACATGCCGTC
>JBGSNB010000168.1:0-1728 GCA_041739835.1 Parvularculaceae bacterium
GGATTTTCGTGCGCGGGCGCGGCCTGGAGAGCGAATGGCGCTCGGACATTCGCATCGTCGGACGCGCGACGGCGCCGCTCGTTCTCGGCGATTTGACGTTGAAGGATGGCGACATCACTTTCGCGGGTCGCCAGTTCGACATGACCAAGGGCCTCATCGCCTTCGACGCGCTGTCGCCGAACAACCCCGCCCTTGATCTTCGGGCGGAACGCGAAACGCGCTCGGGAACGACCGCCTCGATCGTCATCGCCGGGCGCGCGCGTGCGCCGAAAATCTCGCTCGCCTCGACGCCGGCGTTGCCGCAGGAAGACATCATGGCGCTGGTCCTCTTCGACAAGCCGGCGACCGAACTCTCCGCGCTTGAATCGCTGCAGGTCGCCGAAGGCCTCGCGGAGCTTGGCGGCATCGGTCCGTTTGGCGGGCGCGGACCGACCGGCATCGCGCGTTCGGCGCTCGGCCTCGACCTCCTCAGCCTCGACATCGACCAGCAGGACAGCGCCGCCTCGACGCTGACCGTCGGCAAATACGTTGCGGACGGATTATTCGTTTCCGCGACGCAGGACGCGCGCGGGGAAAACGGGTCGGTCCGCATCGAGTACGAGATCGATCAGTCCTTCACCGTCGAAACCGAACTGCGCCAGGACGGCGACCAGACCGTCTCCGCGAACTGGAAACGGGATTTCTAGGCTGTCCCATCGCGGGACAATCCGAAAGGCGACCCCACCTGTCGAAGGCGAAGCCGCCGCAGCAGGAAACTTGCACGATGCGACATTCGGCGTAAAAATGGCGGCAGGCTGACAGTTGACATCGGCTGTCACCCTGCGCCGGGGCAAGAGGCAAACGGATTTCATCATGAATGCTATTGTCGCCGGCGCAACGCGGATCAACCGCCGCCTTGCCCGTCACGCGCCCCTGCTCGCCCTCGGCGTGATCGCCTTGGGCTGCCTTGTCGCGATATTCACGCCGGCGGGGCTCGGCTGGGATTTCGCGAATTTCTATGACGCCGGGCACAAGGCGCTGGTCGGCGAAACGCATAATCTTTTCGACGAGAACGCGCAAATCGACGGCGAGGCCCCGCAAAGCAACATGCCGTTCCTCTCGGCGCCGGCGTCGAGCTATCTCTATGTCGGACTGGCGTTGTTCGATCCCGAACTGGCGCTTGTCCTGTTCAAGGCCGAGAACGCGCTTGCGATCGCGCTGGCGCTCGCCATTCTCTATTTCTCGCTGGTCGGCCATCTCGCGACAGAGGACCGGCATCGGTTCACGACGCAATTCCTGATAGCGGCCGTGCTTTTCCAGCCGTTCTGGACCGTGTTTCGGGTGGGCGGCCAGGCGACGCCGACGATCCTGCTGCTGCTGGCGGCGGGACTGATGCTGCATGCGCATGCGCGGTTCTTCTGGTCGGCGGCCTGCATGGCGATGATCGTCCTGATAAAGCCGGTGTTCATTCCCGGGGCGGTCTTTCTGGCCCTCGTATCAGGCAAGCGGTTTTTTCTCGCGGCGAGCCTCATCGGCGGCATTGTCGGCGTGTTCTCGATCGGACTGTTGGGAATTGACATCCATATCGCTCTGGTCGAGCGCATGGCGTCCGAAGCCGGACGCTTGTGGCCGTCGCACTATAACAGCGCGCTGACAAGCGGCCTTGAATACCTGCTGCCGCCGGTTTGCGAGCCCGGCCCGGACAGCGGCGCGGCCTGTCGCCATCATCCGGCAATCGCCGCGCTTTCC
>JBGSNB010000580.1:0-2137 GCA_041739835.1 Parvularculaceae bacterium
CTGTCGCCGTCGAGAAGACCACGGCCGCCGCGCCGGCGCCGGTCCTCGCGGCAAATGTATCGACGCCGGCGACAGCGCCCGTCTTTGCCGGATTAAGCGATCAGGCGGTCGCAGACGAAGTGCTCCGGTATCTTGAAGGGATCTCGACGCTGAAAGGAGACTTCGTGCAAACGGCGCCGTCCGGCGCTGTCGCAACGGGCGACTTCCACCTGCGCCGGCCGGGCCAGATCCGCTTCGACTATGACGAGCCGTCGCCGATCACCATCGTTGCGACGCAAGGCATGGTTTATGTAGAGAACGCAGATCTCGAGACGACCGACTCCTATCCGCTGAAAAAGACGCCGCTCCGCTTTCTCTTGGACAAGAAGATCGATATCGGCGACGCCGCGCTGAAGTCCGTCGATCGCGATCAGCACTCGGTCGCGGTGACCTATGCGTCGACCGACGAGGAAACCGAAGGCGAGATCACGCTCATTCTGGCGGCGCCGGCGCTGGCGATCGAGCAATGGGCGGTCCGCGATGCGCAGGGCGGCGTCACTGTCGTTTCGCTGCAAGGCGTCACGGCCGGCGCATCCATCGACAACCGACTTTTCCGGGCCCCTGAAGCCGGCGGCGCCTTCATTAACAAGTAGACAGCTCATCACGATTCCGTATGTACTGACGTCACAGGCAAGCTTTTTTTTAAATACCCTATTGAAAAGTTACCGGGTGCGGCGTTAGAGTAACACTGCGTGGGTGACATTCTTTCGGACCGGCGTTGCCCCCCCGCTAGCAGGTCCGAGCGTCGCCTTCGTCGCCGGAATATCCCCTCCCGGCGTAGGCGCAACAGCGCAGCTTAGCGCCCGATCCTGTCCCAGGATCGGGCGCTTTTTCGTTCGGCTCCGGTTCTCGATCAAGGCCGGCGGACCATGGCCGGCGCGGGCGACAAGGCTTAGGAAACGGCATGGACGATCGGGATCTTGAGGCTTTGGAACGTGAATTGCCGGCGCTGGCGCGCGTTCGCCGATTTGCGCATGCGCTGGATCGCATTCCCTGGTTCGCCAATCTCGGCGAGCCCTTGACGCCGGGCGCGCGCGCTCTGGCGCGCGCCTATGCGGACGGTCTCGGCTTTCCCGACGCCGATGTCGCGGTTCTCGTCGACTGGGACGATGCGGCGTCGGCGGCGGAACATGAGGGGTGGAACAGCCCGGCCTGGGAAGCGGAAGAATCGCTGCGCGCCGATCTGACCGGCCGGGCGCTTGAAATCCTCTCGGAAGACGCGCTCGGCATCGCCCTGACATTGATCGCCGAACGCGTGGCGGAACCGGCGAAAGAGGCGATGGAGCAGGCGAGTTTCATCTGGGACGTTGAGGACGAAAGCCAGAAACAGCTCGCGGTCGGCGCCGCGGTGCAGGCAGCGCATCTTGCGGCGCTGGTGCTGATTGTCGCCGCCGACCCCGATTTCGACGCCGACGATCATCCGTTCACGGCGAAATTCCGCCTGTTCGAATTCGGCCGCTGGCCGGTCGGCGTCATCGGCTCCTCTTTCAATTTGTTCTAGCTGGCGCGCAAAAGCGGCAGCAGCGCCGTCCCGATGAGATAGCAGCCGAAGAAGGTCAGCACGAGCTTGAAACCTCTGCGGAATTTTTCCTCCGGCATGCTGCGCAGGATCTGCGTGCCGGCGGCGGCGCCAAGAGATCCCGTGACGACGACCGCCGCGATGATCGCCGCCCAGTCCGCATAGGCAAAGCCGACAAAGCCGAACGCGACCGATTTCAGCGCGTGTTGCGCGGTCATCGCGCCGGCATGCGTGGCGACAGTCTTCAGTTTGTCGAGCCCAGCGACGCCGACCATCGCCGCAGCGATCGGGCCCGTGGCGCCGACAAACATCGACAGCACGGCGCTGGCGGCGCCGGTGGCGAAAAAGCTCTTCGCGCCCGGCGCAAATCCTCTTGGCTTTGGCCCATGGATCGAAATCAGGACGAACGCCCCGATCAGCGCCTGCAGGACCGCTTCGGGGACCTCGACGAAAAGCCGCGCGCCGACGATGGCGCCGACCGCCGAGCCCGCCATGAACCAGAGAACGATCGGCCAGACGACCGAGTTCCGCTGCAAAAACAGCCGGCTTGCATTCGATCCGAGCTGCGCGACGCCGTGG
>JBGSNB010000258.1:0-1623 GCA_041739835.1 Parvularculaceae bacterium
TGCAGTCCAGGCGCCGCCGCGCGGCACTGGCGACGCCGTCGCCAAGGCGATGCCGGCGCTCAAGGGGTTTTCCGGCGTCGTCGTGATCCTTTACGCCGACACGCCGCTGGTCGAAGCAGCGACGCTAAGCGCTCTGATCGACAAGGTCGCGGCGGGCGCCGCCGTCGCCGTGCTCGGTTTTTCGCCGGAGGATGCCGGCGCCTATGGGCGGCTGATGCTCGGGCCGGACGGCGCGCTGGAGGCGATCGTCGAGGCGAAAGACGCGAGCGCCGCCGAACTTGAAATCGACTTCGTCAATTCCGGCGTGATGGCGGTCGACGCCGCCTTCCTCGCGCAGGCGCTGCCGCAGCTGACGAATGACAACGCCAAGGGCGAATTCTACCTCACCGATATTGTCGCCATCGCCCGCAAAGCGGGCCTTCGCTGCGCGGTCGAGGAAGCGGACGAAGACGAAGTGATCGGCGTCAATTCGCGCGTCGAGCTGGCGGTCGCCGAGGAGATCTTTCAGGATCGCCGCCGCCTCGCCGCGATGGAGGCGGGCGTCACCCTGATCGATCCGTCCACGGTCTATTTCGCGTTCGACACGAAAATCGCGCCGGATGTCGTCGTGGAGCCGAATGTCTTTTTCGGCGCCGGCGTCAGCGTCTCGCGCGGCGCGCGGATCAAGGCCTCTTCGCATCTTGAGGGCGCAGAGGTCGGCGAAGACTGCGTCGTCGGGCCGTTCGCGAGGCTGCGTTCCGGGACGCGGCTGGCCGCCGACGCGAAGGTCGGCAATTTCGTCGAAGTGAAGAACGCCGAAATCGGCGCCGGCGCCAAGGTCTCGCACCTGACCTATCTCGGCGACGCGACGGTCGGCGCCGACGCCAATATCGGCGCCGGGACGATCACTTGCAATTATGACGGGTTCTCGAAGCACCGGACCGAGATCGGCGAGGGCGCGTTCATCGGCTCCAATGCCGCGCTGGTCGCGCCGGTGAAAATCGGCTCTGGCGCCTATGTCGGTTCGGGCTCGGTCATCACCAAGAATGTCGAGGCCGACGCGCTGGCGGTGGCGCGCGGGCGCCAGTCGGAAATCAAAGGCTGGGCGGCGAAATTCCGCAGCGTCCATGCCAGCCGCACGAAAGACAAATCATGAGCGCTGACGAGTTGAAGCGGCGCGCGGCGGCGGTTGCGGTCGATCTGGTGCGGCCGGAGATGGTGCTCGGCCTCGGCACCGGGTCGACGGCGGCGCATTTCATCGCGCTGCTCGGCGAGAAGGTGCGCGCCGGCCTTTATGTGAGCGCAGTGCCGACATCCGACGACACGGCGCGCAAAGCGGCGGCCGCCGGCATTGAGCTGATCGAGCCCGATGAGACGACGATCATTGATCTGGCGGTCGACGGAACCGACGAAGTCGATGCGCGCAAGAATTTGATCAAGGGCGGCGGCGGCGCGCTCCTGCGCGAGAAGATCATCGCCAACGCCGCCCGGAAATTCGTGGTGATCGCAGACGCTTCAAAGAGGGTCGCCGAGCTTGGCGCTTTTCCGCTGCCGGTTGAGATCGACCGCTTCGCGTTCAGTCTCACCGTGCGCGCGGTGCGCGCGACGCTGGCTTCGCTCGGCTATGCGGGCGGGGAGGTGCGC
>JBGSNB010000271.1:0-4226 GCA_041739835.1 Parvularculaceae bacterium
CGGCAGATGCGCCGCCGACGCGCGCACGCATGCGGCCGTGAAAGCGGTCAGCGTCGCCGCGCCGTCTTCCGCCTTGAGGCCAAGCGCCTGATCGAACTTGAATTCATAACGGTCGAGCGACTTAGGCGGTCTGCGCCGAATGTAGGGGTTCAGCAGCATCAGGCGCAAAATATCCGAGTGCACCTGGCCCGACCGCGCCAGCGCGCCGTCCACGTCCATTGCGGCGCCGGTCTTCAGCTCCATCCATTGATCGATCAAGGCGTTGCCCGGCCCGCAATCGAAAGCGAGGAGACCACCGTCCCTTCCATTCAGGGGAACGTAGGTGATGTTGGCGGCCCCGCCCAGATTGATGACGCACACTGAATGATCGCGCGCGAGCGCACGCACCAGCGCTGCATGGTAGGCGGGCGCGAGCGGCGCCCCCTCGCCGCCTTCGGCGATGTCGGCGCTCCTGAAATCGCAGACGACGTCGATCCTCGTTTCTTCGGCGAGAACCTTGCCGTCGCCTATCTGCCAGGTGCGCCCGACGCTTTCCGGCGTCCGCTTCGGGCGATGCAGGATGGTCTGCCCATGGCAGCCGATGACGTCGATTGCGGTGCGCTTCAGGCCCGCCTTCTCCAATAATTCGGCGACCGCGACCGCATGCGCTGCGGTCACCTCGCCGGCGGCCTTGCCGATATCGGCCGCGCCGTCGCGCCCTTCGAGCGCCGCCTTGACGGCGCGCCGGATGTAGACTTTGAGGTCCCGGCTGTAAGGCAGGAAATGCGCCGGGCCGGGCTCAAGATAGTTCTCGCCGTCGGTCCTCACAATCGCGGCGTCAACGCCGTACAGCGAGGTTCCGCTCATCAAACCGATCGCGGTAAGGACAGTCATGGTCAAACGGCGCCCGGGCGACCGACAATCGCTAGACTGCGCCGGCCGGGCCGATCAACTGGCGCGCCGCTCGTCCGTCCGCCGCCGGGTTCCCATCCCGCGAACGCCGCTATAGAAGGACCGCCCGTAAAGGACCGCTCGCAAGCCATGAATTTCAGATCCGATTTCCTTCGCGTTCTCGATGAGCGGGGGTTCATTCATCAGGGAACAAATCTCGAAGGCCTCGATTTGCGCCTGAAAGCGGGCGTCGTCACCGGCTATATCGGCTTTGATGCGACCGCGCGTTCACTGCACGCCGGAAGCCTCATCCAGATCATGCTGTTGCATTGGCTCCAGGAGACCGGACACAAGCCGATCGCGCTGATGGGCGGCGGCACCACCAAGGTCGGCGATCCGACGGGAAAGGACGCGATGCGCGCGCTGCTGACCGACGCCGACATCGCCGCAAATATCGAAAGCATCCGGGGCGTCTTCGCGAAATTCCTGACATTCGGCGCCGGCGCGACGGACGCAGTGATGGTCAACAATGACGACTGGCTCTCGCGCCTCGGTTATGTCGAATTCCTGCGCGACTACGGGACCGAATTTACGATCAACCGCATGCTAACGTTCGACTCGGTGAAGCTGCGCCTTGAGCGCGAAAGTCCGATGACTTTCCTTGAATTCAACTACATGCTGATGCAAGCCTACGACTTCCACGAATTGCACCGTCGCCATGGCTGCGTCCTGCAAATGGGCGGATCGGACCAGTGGGGCAATATCGTCAACGGCGTCGAGCTTTGCCGACGCAAGGACGGCGCCGAAGTCTTCGGCCTGACGACGCCTTTGCTGACGACGGCGTCTGGAAAGAAAATGGGCAAGACCGAAGGCGGCGCGGTGTGGCTCAACGCCGACATGTTTTCGCCCTATGAGTACTGGCAATATTGGCGAAATACCGAAGACGCCGACGTCGCGACGATGCTGGCGCGTTTCACCAAGCTGCCGATGTCCGAGGTCAGGCGGCTCGCCGCGCTCGGCGGCGCCGAAATCAACGAGGCGAAGAAAATACTTGCGACCGAGGCGACGTCGTTGCTGCACGGACGGATCGCCGCCGACGACGCGGCGACGACCGCACGCCGCACTTTCGAGGAAGGGGCCGCCGCAGAAGGGCTGCCGACGCTCTTCGTCTCGCGCGCCGATATCGAGGCCGGCCTGCCGATGCTCGAAGCGTTCATCAGGGCCGACCTCATCGCTTCGAAGGGTGAGGGACGTCGTCACATCAAGGCCGCCGCGCTGAAAATAAACGATGCACCGTGCACGGATGAGCGCCCGATCGCCGCAGCGGACCTCAAGAACGGCGCAGTCAAATTGTCGGTCGGAAAGAAAAAGCACGCGCTCGTGCGCGTCAATTGACGGGCTCGCCCGCCTCGCCCTCCGCGCGCGCGCCCTCGAACATGCGGCGAAGGACGCCGGGCGTCAGGGCGGACAGAGGATTGACCGTCACGCGCGGTTCATTCGCTTCCCCGTCGACGGCGTAAGACAGCGCGAGGATGCCCTCGCCCTTTCGATTGACGAAGAGGTCGCCGATCACCGGCGCTTTCCCTAGAAACGAATTGACCTGATAAGCGGGCGCGACAGCCCCATTGAGCGTGATCGCGCCGCCGTCGAGCGGCAATGATCCGACGGCGGTAATGCCGACCGACGGGCCGGTCGCTCGCGATTCCGAAACTTGGATGACGCCGTCCTCGATCGCAAAATTCGCCATGGCGTTCTTGAGTTCGATTCCCTCGCCGTTGACGAGATCTGCAAGGCCGGTCAGCGAACCGGCGGCGAAGATCTTGGCCAGCAACGGCGCATTGACGACGCGCAGATCATGAGCTTCCAGCGCACCCTTGCGCGGCTCGTCCTGCGCGCCGGGCGTAAAGAAAAAGTCGAGGCGGCCGTTGCCCCCTTTGACGGAAGTGACGCCGAACATGCCGGCGAGCATCGCGCCGACGTCTTCGGAGCGCGCTTCGATCACCTGTTGATCCCCATCGGCCGCCGGCAGGAGGTCGATCGACAACGGTTTGCCGTTTTCGTCACGCGCTTCGAAATGCAGAATGTCGATCGCTGCGGCGTTGCGGGCGAAGTCGAGCGACGCCGACCGGTAAGTCGAGCCGCCCCGGAAATCGACGCGATCAATCTTCGCCTTGAGCGAAAAGGGAGACTTGCCGGCGGTCGCCGCGCCGCCATTGTCGATCAAATTACGGACCATTTCCGAAGCGTTGAGATGGGCGCCCTCCGCTTCCAGGGAAAAGCCGCCCTCAGGCGTTCGACGCCCTCGCAAGGCGAGGTCCGCCGCCCCGGCGAGCGCGAAGACGGGCAGGTCGAGCGACATCAGCGACCCGTCGCCCGCCAGATGCGCCGTTCCGCTGACGGAAATTTCATCGCCCTTCAGGTACATCGCCGTCATGCGGACGCCGTCCGGCGCAAACTCGAATTCCGCTGACCCCTTGGCGGCCCTTCCTTGCGGCTTCATCCAGCCGAGCGCCTCCGAGACAAGACGCGCTTCGCCAAAATCGACCTCGATCGCGAGCGCGCGGAGCGCATTCGCATCACCAGTCGCCGTCGCCTTGAACGGCGCCGTCCCTTGCACCAATTGCCGCGTCGGCACGCCCAGAAGATCCGCCATCGCGCTGTCAGCGACGCCGCTGGCGGTGATGATGGTTTTGTCGCCGCTTCCGGAAAAGCGCTGTCGCCAGTCGATGGCGATCGGCGCATCGCCGATATTCGCCGTTGCGGCGATGGTCATTTGGTCCGTCGTCAGATCAAGCCGCCCCTCGCCTGCTTCAAGCGTCGCATCGCGCAGGGCGTTTTCGACAGAGAGGTTCTTGAAGGTTGCAGCACCGTTATATCGATAGGAGTCACGCGGGGCGAGGCGAAGATTTGGCCGTTCGATCTCAACCGCGACAATCGCCGGCCCGGCGAACTGCTCGGCGACGAAATTCGTTTCCTTGAGGATGGCAAGCGGTTCTTGTGACAAGATCTGCAAAATGTCGCCAGCGTCGCCCGATGCGCGAAACCGGAAAAAAGCCGGCTCCCCCTTTGGTGAGAGAAACGGAATATCGACCTCGCCGGAGAGCACCGCGACGCGATCAACTTTTCCCTTGTCGGCTTTGAATGAAAAACTATTGCCGCCGAGCACGCCGCGGCCGGCGACGCCGGTCAGCGGCGTCATCCCCGGCGCATAAATGACTTCGGCGCCGTCGGCGCGGAATGAAAGCGTCATCGCGTCGTCAGGGAGCGCGCCATCGGGCCCGACCGCGCCCGGCCTCAGGTCCATGCGCAAGGCGATGTCGCTGAATTCGGCTCGCGGAATGCGCGTTGCGACAAAG
>JBGSNB010000324.1:0-3210 GCA_041739835.1 Parvularculaceae bacterium
GGCGCCGACCAGCAGCGCCAGCGCGAGGCCGGCGGTCCGGACGCCGCCGCCCTCCGGCTGCACCAGCGCAATGATCACCGGCAAGGAAATGGCGCTGATCGCGCCGACAATCGGTATGAAATTCAAAGCGAAGATCAACAGGGCGAAGAAGCCGGCGAAATCGACGCCGACGAAGCTCATGATGAAATAGCTGACCGTCGCGGTGATCAGATTGGTGACGGTCTTCACCGTGATGTATTGCCGCACCAATGATGCAATATCGCCGATCGTCTCATTGACCGCGCGACGGCGCTCGGCGTCTGCGCTCAGGAGGTTGATCTTCTTGAAAGTGCGGCCGCGCTCAAGCAGCATGAAGACCGTATAGAGAAAGATCGTCACTGAATTCGCCGTCAGCGATCGCACCACCGACCCGACTTCCGACAGGACAGGATTGATCATCGACAGCGCAGCGGAACGCAATTGCTCGACGCCGCCGACGAAATCCTCGGGCAGGATGCCGGCCTCATTAAGGCGAATGACGCCTTCCTGCGTGAAGCTGCGAAGCCGCTCTTCATAGAGCGGCGCTGCTACGAGCAGCGATTCGACGTTGTCCCGGATGATCTCGATGAACAGCAGGAAGACCGAGATGATGAAAGCGAACGCGAAAAGATAGCCGAGCCAGTTCGGCATGAAGCGGCCGACCAGCGGGCCTTTCCGGATGGTCTCTTTCAGGGTGAAAATCAGAAAGCTCAAGAATCCCGCGATCACCAGCGGGATGAAGATCGAACGGCCAAAATAGGCGATGACCGCGATCAGCGTCGCCAGGCCGAGGCCGTAAAACAGCCGCGCCGAGCCCTTCAGCCGGACGGAAAATTCGGTCCCGCTGGACGCAGCTTCTTGCAACTCGCCGGCGCCGCTCATATTCGACTTCTCCGTTGGAGACGCGGTCTTTCGGTTAGGGTGATTTGCCGGCGCCGGCCAGATCGCGCATTTGGGCTTTGATGAAGCTGCTGGACCTTGAATGGCGCTCGCCGCTCGCCGCTTTCGCGCCGCTGGCGCGTGAAAGCGGCGCGGTCTTGCTGCATGGCGGCGGCGCATCGATCGGGGCCGATTGGTCGATGATCGCAGCGTCGCCGTCTTGCAGGATCGAATCCGTCAAGGGCGTGACGCGCATCGACGGGCGAATTTCGCCTCTGTCGCCATTCGAGGCGCTGGCCAGGGCGCATGAGGAGCGGCGGGCGGAAGCCGACTGCCTGTCGCCGCTGGCGAGCGGCCTCATCGGTTTTGCCGGCTATGAAGCCGGGCGGTTCGTCGAGCCGACCGCAGCGGGACCCGGCACACCCTATGATCTTCCGGATTTTTCCTTCGGCGCCTATGATGCGGTCGCTTCCTTCAACCGGCAGACGCGCCGCGCCGTCGTCGCGGGACGATCATCGGCCGACGCCGAGCGACTTGCCGCGCGTCTGGGCGACGACGACGCGAAACCTCTCGGCAACGGCCCCTTGTTCGACGCCCCGCATTCGAATTTCACCCGCGATCGATATTGCGCCGTTGTCGCGCGTGTCATCGATCGAATCCGGCGCGGCGAAATTTTCCAGGCGAATATTTCGCAGCGATTTGTCATGAATGCTCTGAATTCTTTCGATCCCTATCATCTGTTCTGCGCCGCTTCGGTCGAAAGCAGCGGCGCCTTCGGCGCGTTCCTGCCGGTCGGCGAGGCCGCGATTATTTCGCTTTCGCCGGAACGATTTTTTGCGGTGGAGCGCCGCGAGGACGGACGACTCGCGATCATCGCCGAGCCGATCAAAGGCACAAGGCCGCGCGGCGCGACTCCTGAGGACGACGCGCGGCTGTTGGCGGAATTGGTCGCCGACCCGAAAGACCGCGCTGAAAACATCATGATCGCCGATCTGACCCGCAATGATCTGTCGCGCATCTGCGACGATTTTTCGATCCGCGAGGTGGCGATTTGCGCGCCGCATAGCCACGCGACCGTCCACCATCTTGTTTCACGCGTCGGCGGCATTCTGCGAAAGGAGCTTGGAGCAGCTGAGGCGCTGGCGGCGCTCTTTCCCTGCGGGTCGATCACCGGCGCGCCGAAGGTTCAGTCGATGAAAGTCATCGCCGACGTCGAAGGGATGGGCAGGGGGCCCTATTGCGGCGCGATCGGATATATTGACGATCGCGGCGGCGCGGATTTTTCTGTCGCGATACGGATGGCGATCGCTGACAGAGGCGGCGTCAGCGTCCCGGTCGGCGGCGGCGTCACCCTTCGCAGCGACCCGCAAGCGGAGTATGAAGAAACGCTCGCCAAGGCGCAGCAGTTCTTTCGCCTCCTCGGTCTCAAGGACCCGCAAGGCTCGTGATCCTCATCATCGATAATTACGATTCCTTCGTCCACAATCTCGCGCGGTATTTTCGGGAAACCGGCGCGGAGGTCCTGGTGGTGCGCAACGATGCAGGTCCGGCGGAAGATCTTCTCCAATTGCCGGTGAGCGCGGTCGTCGTGTCGCCGGGGCCGAATGCGCCGCATGATGCGGGCGTATCGATGTCGATCATCCGCGGTCTCGCCAGAGCCGTGCCGCTTCTTGGCGTTTGCCTCGGGCATCAGTGCCTTGTCGAGGCGCTTGGCGGCAGAACCGCGCCGGCGATCGAGCCGCTTCACGGTGAGGCAAGCCTCATTCGCCACAACGGCGAAGGCCTATTCAACGGCGTTGAAAACCCGATGCTTGCGGGGCGCTATCATTCGCTGGCTTCCGTCCTGCCGCCGTCGGGTCCTCTGGTCGCGACGGCGGTCAGCGACATGGGCGACTTGATGGCGGTCCGTCATGAATCGGCGCCATGGTTCGGGGTGCAGTTTCATCCCGAATCCCTGCTGACGCCGTCGGGGCGCCGCATCATTGCGAATTTCGCCGGCCTCATCGCCCGGAGAACGGGCGCATGATCGTCTGGCGGGACGGCGAGATGGTCTCGGCGGACGCGGCCGTCTCGGCAGATGATCGCGGTTACCTGGTCGGCGACGCAGTTTTCGAGACGGTGCTGGTGGAAGGCGGCCAAGCCGCCTTCCTAAGGCCGCATCTGGCGCGGCTTACCCTGGGCTGCGCCACCTTGAGAATGGAGTTTGCGCCCGACGAAGCGCGTATCCGGCAAGCGATCCTGGACCTTGCCGAATACGCGCCTGTGAAGGCGCGCGCGGCATGCCGCATCACGGTTTCGCGGCTCGGCGGGCCG
>JBGSNB010000335.1:0-2347 GCA_041739835.1 Parvularculaceae bacterium
AAGAGGCGCGCGGCCGGCGACGCGTCGCGAGGGAAGGGCTTGTCCAGCGCCTCGACATAACCGGCGACCTCGAGGCTGTTGGGCGAAAAGAGCGCCAGCGCCGACGCGAAGGCCATCAGGGCGATGACATAAGGATCCGGCGCATAAACGCCGCCGGAACCGGCGAGGCCGACGATGACGGCGTGCGCCGCGCCGACTCCGTCGGCGCGGAAATAGACCCAGGCGACCATCACCGCGAAAAGGAGCGCCGCCTGCTTTAAGGCGCCGGCGACGGGGCCGGTCATCCGGTCAAGCTGCGGCAGCCACAGCCGCGCCGCATGATTGGCGGTGATAAGGCCTGCATGAATGAGGCCCCAGATGATGAAGGTCCATGCCGCGCCGTGCCAGACGCCGCCGATCAGCATGGTGAGGAAGATGTTCCTGAGGCGGAATATCTCGCCGCCCTTGTTGCCGCCAAGCGGCACATAGACATAGTCGCGGAGGAACGCCGACAGCGTCATGTGCCAGCGCCGCCAGAAGTCGATGATCGATCTCGCGCGATAGGGCGAGTTGAAATTGACCGGCAGGCGCACGCCGAGCATCAGGCCGAGGCCGATCGCCATGTCGCAATAGCCGGAAAAATCGAAATAGATCTGCAGGCTGTAGCCGACCATCGCCGTCCAAGCCGCGGCGGCGCCGAGCGGGTCGCCGGCGGCGGCGAACGCCCACAGGGGGTCGATGGCGCGGGCGATCGGGTCGGCGATCAGCGTTTTCTTCGCGAGCCCCATTGCGAAGATCATCACGCCATAGGGAATGTAGTCGGCGATGACGGGCCGCTCGGCGAGCGCCGCGAATTGCGGGCGCGTGTAGCGATGGTGAACGATCGGGCCGGCGATCAGCTGCGGGAAAAACGACACAAACAGCGCATAGTCGCGAAAGCTTTTCTCGCCGTCCCGCGTTTTGCAGCTGTCGACGAGATAGGCGATCTGCTGAAAGGTGAAAAACGAAATGCCGAGCGGCAGGATCAGGTTCTGAAACGTCCAGCCGGCGCCGGCGAGGGCGGCGGCATTCGACCCCGCAAAGTCGAAATATTTGAACCAGAAGATGAGGCTGAGATTGCCGGCGATGCCCACGAACATCGCCGCGCGCCGAGCGGCTTGCGGCGCGGCGGTCGCCAGATACCGCCCGCAGGCGTAGTTGGCGGCGATTGACGCGACGAGCAGAGCGAGATGCGCGAGGTTCCAGACGCCGTAAAAGGCAAGCGAGGCGACCAGCAGGAAAGTCACGGACGCGCGCCGGCCGCCGACAGCGCGCAGGGCGTAAAAGCCGAGAAGCGTCAGCGGCAGGAAGACCAGCAGGAAGGCGTAGGAACTAAATACCATGCGACCAGCCGCGGCCCCACAAGACCGCTCCCGCCGCCGACCTTCATGGTGAAGATTTCCTTTTCAGTTAAATGCGCCGCCCGCCTTCGAGGCAAGCATGAAAAAGCCCCGCAGGTTCGCCAGCGGGGCGTCATTCGTTAAGCGATTTTAACGGTCTCGCCGATTCGCCGGCAACCGCAGGCAAAGACGAAGTCTTGCAGTTCAACTTGCAACCAACGCGTTTTAGGGGCCGGGCGGAGGCGCCAGTTTGATTTCGCCGGCTTTCGCCAGCTCGCGCACCGCCTTCATCATCAGCCGTTGCGCCGCTTCGCCGTCTTCCTCGGAGAGTTCGGGCATGCCCGCTATCTCTTCGGCATATTGCTCGGCCATGCGTTTTGACACATTCGCCAGGAGGAATTTGACGGTGTCGCCCGCATTGGCGCCGCCATGTTTCAACGCGGCGAGAAGCGTCTCCTTCTCGACGCCGCGCAGCAGCGCCGCCGCGCCGGCCTCCGGCAGGCGGACATGCAGGTCTTCAAAGGTCAGCACCGACTTGCGCACCGCCGCGCCGATCGACGCGTCTTCCGCGTCGAGATGCGACAGGAAGGCGTCGCGCTTCGCGGAGGGCAGGAAATTGATGATCTCGCCGACGATCTCGTTGACGCCCTCGGTCGAGGGCGCATTGGCGAGCGGCTTCAGGAATTCCTCCTCGATCGCCGAGGCGATGGCGTCGAACACTTCCGCCGCGGGCGGCCTGCCGCGCGACAATTCAGAGAGCAGGCGGTGCGAGAATTCCGGATCGGCGGCGGAGAGGATCGCCGCCGCGTGGTCGAAGGGGAGCCGCGCGAGAATGGCGGCGGCGATCGGCAGGCGCTGCGTCGTCAGATAGGGAACCAGAAGCTCCGGCGCGGTTGACGCCAAGCGCGTCCACACCGACTGCGCGCCTCCTCCATGGAGTTCAGCGAGGATGCGGTTGACGCGGTCGCCCTCGGCGAGCTGCTCGAGCA
>JBGSNB010000363.1:0-5487 GCA_041739835.1 Parvularculaceae bacterium
TGCCGGGGCGTTCGAGATAGCGGCGATCGACCTGGATATTCCCGGTCAGGAGCAGCGCGGCGCCGCCGGCCGCCCACCGTCGGTAGAGCGTCTCCAGCCGCGGCGTCGCGCGGTTCATCTCGTCGGCGAGCCCTTCGGTCATCGCCGCCTTGACGAGCCGGTTCTTGAGCCGGACGCCGCAAGGAAGGGTGATCGGATCAGCGATGGTCGCGGTCATGGGCGCATGCGCAAGATTCGCTCTTTACCTTAACGGCCTCGCGGTGTTTGACCCTGATTCGAGCCGTGGCGTCGTGTCGCCTCTGGCACGCGCCTTGCGAATTCCCCGTCGAAACCGAATTCAGTCCTTGCACCGGACTCAGCTTGGAAAAGCCGCCCCCTCAACCGGGCGGCTTTTCTATTGCGCGGCGATTGCAGGCGCGCCGCGCAAAAACCACAACAGGGCGAACAACAGGGAAGGACGCTTGCAGGTGTCATTCTGATCGCCATCGAACCTGTCGACAATCGGTATTGATCGCCACCCGGCGATGAAAGATCATTCGCGGATGGACCCCCTCCCCATTCTCACCGACATCGACGGCCCCTTGTTCATCGTCACCATCAACCGGCCGGAACGGCGCAACGCCGTCGACCGCGACTGCGCCGATGCGCTGGTCCGCGCCTTTGAGGCCTTCGACGCGGACGCGGATCTGTCGGTCGCGATCCTGACTGGAAACGGCGGCGAGTTCTGCGCCGGCGCCGATCTGAAGGCGATCAGCGAAGGCAAGGGCAACCGTCTCGACGATGCGGCGGCGGGTTTCGACCGCAACGGACCGATGGGCCCGACTCGGATGATCTTGTCAAAGCCGGTGATCGCCGCCGTCGAGGGTCACGCGGTCGCCGGCGGTCTTGAACTTGCGCTCTGGTGCGATTTGCGCGTCGCGGCCAGAAATTCAACTTTCGGCGTTTATTGCCGGCGGTTCGGCGTGCCGCTGATCGACGGCGGCACGGTTCGCCTGCCGCGCCTGATCGGCGCCAGTCGCGCGATGGACATGATTCTGACCGGGCGCGGCGTCGGCGCGGAGGAAGCGCTGTCCTTTGGCCTTGCGAACCGTCTCGCCGAGCCCGGGCGCGCGCTCGGCGAAGCGAAAGCGCTCGCCCGCGAGGTTTCGCGTTTTCCACAGATCTGTATGCGGAACGATCGCGCCAGCGCGCTGGCGCAATGGGCGCTGACCGAGAAAGACGCGCTCGCCGCCGAATTCGCGATCGGCAAGAAGACGCTTGCGTCCGGCGAGACGCTCGCCGGCGCGGCGCGCTTTGCGAAAGGCGAAGGCCGCGGCGGCGCGAAGGTCTAGCGTTTCTTCGTCGGCGCCTTCATATGCTCCGGACGCGGAATGATCGTAAAGGCGCGCAGCGCCGCCTTGTCGAAACGCGTCGGGTCGATGAGGCGGTCCGGCGATTTCGGGTCGATGAAGCGCAACTCGTCGGGCGCGCCGAAGCCGCCCATCCCAAAGAGCCGCGCGCCGCGATACAAGAAGCTGCGCTGCGTCCCGCCGACGCCGCTCGTCTTCATCGCTTCCAGGAAGATGCGGTCGGCGCGAAAGCGCTCCTTGCGGAAATCGCGCGGGCGCTGCGGCGGTTCGGCGATCGTGTAGAGCCAGTCATGAATGACCGCGGCGGCGGAGTGAACGCCGGTCTGCGGCGTCAGCGCGCGAAACAGCGCCGGGACCGAGGCGTGATCGGTGACGAAATGCGGCGGCACGATGATCGCGACATTCGGCTTCGACTTCGCATGAATGTAGACGAGCCCGCGCGTCACCACGAAATTGCGGGCGCCCTTCTGGCGGCGCTCGACCTCGAACGGGACCGGCGAATTTTCAAGCTCGGTGACGAAACGGTCCTCCATGCCGAACAGCTGGTCGGCGAGCGGGCCGATAATTTCAGGTCCCGCCGGCAATCCCTTCATGCCCATGGCGGCGGCCAGCACCCGTTCGCACAGATCCGCGTCGTCGACAAAGAACGGCATCGCTTTTCCCCAGCGCTTGGCGCGCCTTGCGGATTCGGCCTATTGGGTGCCCCGATCGTGGAGTCAGTCAGAGACGATGGCAAGCAGACCAACGAAGAAGTTACCGGCGCCCGACCTCTTTGGAGGCGCCGGCGGCGATTATACCGCCAAGGACATCGAAGTTCTCGAAGGCCTCGAGCCGGTCAGGAAGCGCCCCGGCATGTATATCGGCGGCACCGACGAGAAGGCGCTGCACCATCTCTTCGCCGAGGTTCTCGACAATGCGATGGACGAGGCGGTCGCCGGCCATGCGAGCCGCATCGAGGTCGAGTTTTTCGAGGACGGCTATCTCGCGGTCACCGACAATGGGCGCGGCGTGCCGGTCGATGCGCATCCGAAGTTCAAGAACAAATCGGCGCTCGAGATCATCATGACGACGCTGCATTCCGGCGGGAAATTCGACGGCAAGGCCTATTCGACGTCGGGCGGGTTGCATGGCGTCGGCGTTTCTGTCGTCAACGCGCTCTCCGACGATCTGACGGTCGAGGTCTGCCGCAATCGCCAGATGTGGCGTCAGAGCTATTCCAAGGGCCACCCGACTTCGAAGCTGATCGACGCCGGCCCGGCGCCGAACAAGCGCGGCACCATGGTCAAATTTCATCCGGACCCGGAAATCTTCGGCGCGAAGGCGGCGTTCCGGCCGGCGCGGCTTTACCGCATGGCGCGCTCGAAGGCGTATCTTTTCGGCGGCGTCGAGATCCGCTGGCGCTGCGCGCCGTCGCGGATCGTGGACGAGACGCCGGCCGAAGCGGTCTTTCATTTCGAAGCGGGGCTGACCGACTATCTCGCCTCGCTTGTGGGCGGCAAGCCGACTGTCACTGACGAGATGTTCTCGGGCCGCATCGAGCGGAAAGACGATGGCGGCCACGGCAATGTCGAATGGGCGGTCTCCTGGGGCGCGGCGGGGTTCGGCGCCGGCGACGATGAGACGGACGGCTTCATCCACTCCTATTGCAACACCATCCCGACCGCCGAGGGCGGCACGCATGAGGCGGGCCTGCGCGCCGCCTTGTCCAAGGGCCTCAAAGCCTATGCCGATCTCGCCGGCAACAAGAAGGCCGGCAATGTCACGCCGGAAGACGTCATGACGACGGCGGGCGCCTTATTGTCCGTGTTCGTCCGAAATCCGGAATTCCAGGGCCAGACCAAGGACAAGCTCGCGACCGCGGAAGCGCAGCGCATCGTCGAGAACGCGGTCCGTCCCGCTTTCGATCACTGGCTTGCGAGCCACCCGAAACAGGCGAATGACCTCCTCGCCTGGGTGATCGACCGCGCCGATGAGCGGCAGCGGCGACGCAAGGAGAAAGAAGTCAGCCGGGCCGCGGCGACGCGCAAATTGCGCCTGCCCGGCAAGCTCGCCGACTGCAGCCAGAAGGACCGCGAGGGAACCGAGATCTTCCTCGTCGAGGGCGATAGCGCCGGCGGCAGCGCCAAGCAGGCGAGGAACCGCGCGACGCAGGCGATCTATCCGATGCGCGGCAAGGTCCTCAACGTCGCCTCCGCGACGCGCGACAAGATCATGGCGAATGAGGAAATCCAGAACATCGCGCAGGCGCTCGGCGTCGGATTGGGCGCCAAGTTCGATCTTGAGGACCTGCGCTACGAAAAGATCATCATCATGACCGACGCCGATGTCGACGGCGCGCATATCGCCTCGCTGCTCATCACCTTCTTCTATCAGGAAATGAAGGAGCTGATCGACGCCGGCCGTCTCTACATGGCGCAGCCGCCGCTCTATCGCCTGACCGCCGGCGGCAAGACCGTTTATGCGATGGACGATGCGGCGCGCGAGCGCATTTTGAAAACCGACTTCAAGTCGAACCAGAAAGTCGAGACCGGAAGGTTCAAGGGCCTCGGCGAAATGATGCCGGCGCAATTGAAGGAAACGACGATGGACCCGCGCTCAAGAACCCTCGCCCGCGTCATCATCGCCGACGACAAACAGGACGCCGCGGTGGATCTCGTCGACCGCCTGATGGGGAAGAAGCCGGAGGCGCGCTTTCAGTTCATTCAGGAGAATGCGAGTTTCGTGCGGGATGAGTTGGATATTTAGGGGGCGTTATCTTCCCGCCAGTCGCGTGGGCGGCTCGGTTTCTCCGATCGTTCAATCTCGTGCGCATAGTCCTCCAGTGTCTCTTGGTCTCTTTCCCATTGCGCCAATGCGCGCTGCTGCTCGGCGACGCAGGACTGCAGGCGCTGCAAGTCAGCCTCTGTCGGGGAAAATTCGCTTGTGAAGATCTCCCGCGTCTTCTTGTTAATCGCGCCATACGACAAAGGGTGAAATTCAAATTCAACATTCGGCCGGTCCGGATCATCCGGGCGGTTAAGCGGCGATAATTCTTCCACAAGGACGATGTCATGAGGAAAGATCGCGCCGGCGATCGCTGTCATTTGCGCAAGCTGCGGCGGCGCAAATGGGAAGAGGAAGGACTTGACCGCGAAGAGCCAGAAGGCAAGTACGAAAAGAATGGCGCCCTGCGCCAACCTCTCACCCCAAGCGTTCAAGCCTTCACGATCGAGGAAAGAGACGAGCCAAAGGAGGATCATCGCCGTTACCGCGGCGGCGGTCCATTGAAAGAGTGATGAGAACGAAAACCAGCCAGCGACCCAATAAGCTGCGTATCCGCAATTCGAATAAAGCGTCGTAGGGACGACTTGCCCGAACCATATGATGAACACGAGGCCGATCATCGCGGCTGTTAGATGCGACGGCCCCCCCCATTCCGCCCGCCTTATTCGAAGTCTGCGCCGGTTATCCATGCGCCGCTCCCCCTTCTGCTGAGATATGGCGGTGAGACCCGCCGCCGGCAAGCAGCCCCTACAACAAGGATGGCGGGTTTCACCCGCCCTACGGTTTCTTTCCCGCTTCATCCGTCATCCCGGATGCGCTGCGGCGCGAAGCGATGCGATGCGTCCGGGATGACGGCGTGGTGGGCGCCCTTTTTTCCTCGCCTTCTCTCTGGTTTTTTCAGCCTCCTCGCCGCTTGCCGCCGCAAAAGGCGCCCCTTTTTCTTTTGGAAAGGGCATCTCTTTTTTCGGCGCGCGTTCGCTCGGTCGCTTTCCTCGGCGGTCGCCGGGGCGTTCTCTTGGCGGCGGCGGTCAGTTCGAAGAACCGGTTCGACGCCCCTATTCACTTGTCAAAGAGCCGGCGGACGTCTCAACGACGCCCGCCCTGACGCTAAGACGAAACAGGGGGGCCGAGTGTGACAGGAATTGCGAAAAATATTTTCTTGCCGGTCACGCCGAGCGAATTACCCGCCCGGATAAACCGCGAGCGCGGCGAGGGCGATGGCGACCCAAAGGCCGATCTCAAGCGTCTCGCTCAAAGGCTGGATTTTCTTGTAGGCGCCCCAGGCGTGGATCGCGACCATCATTGCGGCGAGCGCGGCGATGAAGGCGACGACTTCGGCGAGGGCGGCGCCGGTGAGCGCGGCGCGCAGCGCCAG
>JBGSNB010000396.1:0-5726 GCA_041739835.1 Parvularculaceae bacterium
GATGCTGACGCGCCTCGTCCCCGGACTGATCGGCGGCGTCATCGTCATCGCGACGTCGCGCGCGCTGGGGCTGCTCGGTCCTGAGGGCGTGCCGGTCGCCCGCGCCATCTGGACCGCGCTGATCGCCTATCTCCTTGTCGACGGTTTTGTCACCGGCCTGTTCGCGCCCTCCGCGCCGGCGTGGCGCATCGCCGACATCGATACCGCAAAAGGCCGGCGCGTCGCCGCGCTGCTGCTGGCGATCGTCATTGTCATCGGCGCCAAGTCCGTGCTGACGGAAATCGCGCACGCTGCTGGAGACGCTGGGCGCCTCATCGACGTCGTCGCCGGCGTCGCCGCGATGATGGTCGGCGGGCTGCTCTTTGCGTTGTGCGAGAGACGACTTTGGACCGAGGACGGGGCGGACCAGGAATCGCAAGAAGCGCAGAAGGCGGCGAACGGGATAGGCGGCGGGCCCTGGCCGGGCCTTCGCCTCGCCGGGCGCTTGCTCAGCGTTCTTCTCATCGCCGCCGCGCTGGCGGGTCATATCAATCTCGCGGATTTTGTCTCGACGCGAATTTACTATCTGGCGCTGCTGATCGGACTCGCCTGGTTCGTGCGCGCGGCTCTGAAGGAATCCGCCGCATGGGCGGACCGACGGCTGAAATCCGGCAAGTCCGGCGGCGAGATTGCCGGCGACAGCCAGGCGTTCCAGTTCTGGATCGGCGCCGGCATCGATCTTGTATTGCTGGTCGCCGTCGCGCCGGTCCTGTTTGTCCTCGCCGGCGTCGATGTCAGCGCCGTCCGCGATCTGGTGGCTCGCGCGTTCGCCGGCTTTCGCGTCGGCGGCGTCGTCATCTCGCTGTCGGATATTTTCTTTTCCGTCGCGGTGTTTGTCGGCATTCTGACGGCGACGCGCGTGCTGCAGGGCGCCTTGCAGCGCGGACCGCTCGCGCATTCGCGAATGGACAGCGGCATCCAGAATTCGCTGACGACCCTGTTCGGCTATGCCGGGCTCGTCGTCGCCGCGATCGTCGGCCTTGGCATGCTCGGCGTCGATTTCTCCAGTCTCGCCTTGATCGCCGGCGCGCTTTCGGTCGGCATCGGCTTAGGCCTGCAGTCGATCGTCAACAACTTCGTCTCGGGGCTGATTTTGCTCTTCGAGCGGCCGATCAAGGCCGGCGACTGGATCGTGACGGCGTCGGGGGAGGGCATCGTCAAGAAAATCAGCGTCCGCTCGACCGAAATCGAGACATTCGATCGCGCGTCCATCATCATTCCGAATTCGGAGCTGATCGCCTCGACCGTCACCAACTGGACGCACAAGAGCGCGCTCGGCCGCATTCGCGTGCCGGTCGGCGTCTCCTATGACAGCGACCCCGACCTCGTCCGCGAAATCCTGCTCAAATGCGGCAATGATCATCCGCTGGTCGTCCGCTACCCAGAACCCTTTGTCGTTTGGGAGGCGTTCGGCGCATCGTCGCTCGATTTCGAATTGCGCGCCTTCATCAGCGATATCGCCAAGGGGCTGCAGGTTCGGACCGACCTGCGCTATGCGATCTTCAAGGCCTTCCGGGAACGCGGCGTCGAGATCCCGTTTCCGCAGCAGGATATTCACATCAAGGCGGCGACGGCGCCGAAGCCGCTGCGTCGCGCCGCCGACGGTCACGCCGCCGAGGCGCCGCGCCATGAACCGGAAGACGCCGAAGCGCCGGATGATTGAGAAGGATTGATAAGATGCTTGAGCTGCGCCCCAATTGCGAATGCTGCGACAAGGATTTGCCGCCCGTAGCGGACGCGCGGATTTGCACATTCGAATGCACGTTCTGCACGGCCTGCGCGATCGAAACCCTGAAGGGCGTCTGCCCGAATTGCGGGGGCGATCTGCAACAGCGGCCGATCAGGCCCGCCGCGCTGCTGGAGAAATACCCGGCATCGACGAAGCGGGTCGTGAAAGAGAAGGGCTGCGCCGCGTGAGCTTTGTTTTCACCCCGCCTGACCGTTCCGTCGCCGAAGTCCTTGGCGGCGGCGAATTCCCGGTGCGCCGCATATTCTGCATCGGCCGCAATTACGCCGACCATGTGCGCGAGATGGGCGGCGATCCCAAAGCCGACCCGCCCATCTTCTTTACAAAGCCGGCGGACGCGCTTGTCGGCACGGGAAGCGTCATCCCGTATCCGCAAGGGACCGCGAATTTCCACTTTGAGGGCGAGCTCGTCATCGCTCTGAAAGCGGGCGGGCGCGATCTGAAGACGCGCCACGAAGCGGGCGCGCTCATTTTCGGGCAGGCGTGCGGCTGCGATCTGACGCGCCGCGATTTGCAGGCGGCGGCGAAGAAGGCCGGCGCGCCGTGGGACGCCGCGAAGGGCTTCGACAATTCCGCGCCGGTCGGCCTTATTGCGCGTATCGAAGATTTCCCGCCGGACCTCTTTGATGATGCGAGATTGATCCTCAAGGTTAACGGCGTCGAAAGGCAGAATGCGCCGCTCCGCGACATGATCTGGACGGTCCCGGAAATCATCATCTCGCTCTCGCGCCTCTTTGAACTAAAGGCGGGCGACCTCATATTCACAGGAACGCCGGAAGGCGTTGGGCCGCTGGCGACGGAAGACCGGGTCGAAGTGATGATCGGGCCGCTGCCGCCGCTCGAATTTGCGATCGGATAAGGGAGGGCTACGGATGAATGCGGATGGTGCGATTTATTCCGAGCAGCAGCAATTCTCGCCGCGCCTGCAGGCCTTCATCTACGCCTCGACGGCGGTCGCGGGACTTGGCGCCTATTACGCAACGCGCGCGACGCCCGGCGCCGAGATCGGGCTTTATGTCCTGCTCGGCGCGATGATCCTTGTCGCTGTCCTGTTCCGGACATTCACCCTGACGACCAATGTCACCGCCGAAGGCGTCGCCGTCAAAGGCATGTGGTTCGTCAACCGTCTCATCCGCTTTTCGGATATCGCGTCGGCCGCGCCGCGCCAATACAGGCCGATCATGGAATATGGCGGCTGGGGCTTTCGCATCGGCCCGTCGGGCAAGGCCTACAACGCGCAGGGCGACGAAGGCGTGCAGCTGGTGTTGGAGGATGGCGGACGCGTTCTCATCGGGTCGCAGCGCGCGCATGAACTCGCGGGCATCATCGCCGCGCGATTGAAGAGCTAGCGCGCCATGCAATCGTCGGAAAAAGCCGCAAGGTACCGCGAAGTCGCCAAGGAAATCGCCGCCGTGCTCGATGGCGAGACCAGTCTCGTCGCGCGGATGGCGACGGTGTCGAATATCCTCCATCATGCGTTCGATCATTTTTTCTGGACGGGATTTTATCTTGTCGATTCTGAGCGGCCGCGCGAACTTGTGATCGGCCCCTATCAGGGAACGCTCGGCTGCCTGCGCATTCCCTTCGACAAGGGCGTCTGCGGCGCCTGCGCCTCGCGCGGGGAGACCATCATCGTCGATGACGTGCATCAATTCCCCGACCACATCGCTTGCGACAGCCGCTCGGAATCGGAAATCGTCGTTCCCGTGTTTGACGGCGATGGCCGGTTGATCGCGGTTTTCGACGTCGACAGCGACCGCAAGGCGATGTTCGACGCGGCGGATCGCGCCGGGCTGGAGGCGATCCTCGCGGCTTCGTTCGCCCGCTGATCGTCCGCCCTCTGGATGACTATTCTAATTCAGGGTGTTACGCTCCGCTTCCAAGGGTCCTCGCCAGAAGGGCCCGGGAAGCAGGGCGGAGGCGACCGATGAAGCAGATGCAGGGCCTTGATGCGGCCTTTGTGGCGTTCGAGCAGCCCAATGCGCCAATCCATATCGGCTCGATTGCGATCTATGATCCCTCCACCGCGCCCGGCGGCTTTGTCCGTTTCAAGGATATCCTGAACTTCATCCGCCATCGGCTGCATATCGCCAAGATGATGCGCCAGCGGATGGTCCGTGTGCCCTTCGGCATCGACTATCCCTACTGGATCGAAGATCCGAATTTCGATCTTGAATATCATGTGCGTCACGCCGCGCTGCCAAAGCCGGGCGACTGGCGCCAGCTCTGCATCCTCACTGCGCGCACTTTCGCGCGGCCGCTCGATCTGACGCGCCCGCCCTGGGAGCTGTTGATCGTCGAAGGTCTCGACAATGTCGAAGGCGCGCCGAAGGGGAGCTATGCGATCCTGTCAAAGGTCCATCACGCGGCGATCGACGGCGTTTCCGGCGTCGATCTGATGCAGGCGCTGCACACTGCGACGCCGGAGATCCAGGAAATCCCCGACCCCGATCCCTGGAAGCCCGAACGCATGCCGAGCCAGGTCGGCATGTTCGCGCGCGGCTATGTGCGCGGCTTCACCAATCCCTTGCGCCAGATGGAGGTCGCGGCGAAATCGGCGCCCGGAGTCTTTCGCGTCGTCAAGGGCGCGATCAAGGGCGATTTCGACATCGCCTCGACCTTTTCGACGCCGCGCACACGATTCAACGGCAAGGTCTCCGCGCACCGCGTCGTCGACGGGCGGTCGTTGTCGCTGCCGGACGTGAAAAAGATCCGCGTCCTTTCGGAGGGCGCGACGGTCAATGATGTGATGCTGTCGATCGTTGGCGGCGCGATGCGCGCCTATCTTCTCGACAAGAACGAATTGCCGACGGAGTCGCTCGCGGCGATGGCCCCGATTTCGGTGCGCGATCCCAAGGAACGCAACACCATGGGCAACCAGGTGTCGGCGATGCGCGCCGCGCTCGGCACGCATCTCGAAGACCCCGCCGCGCGGCTCGATTTCGTGCGTCAGGAAACGCAGAAGTCGAAGGCGATGACCAACGCGCTTGGCGCGCGGCAGATGGCGGAGATGAGCAAGCTGTCGCCAGCGCTCTATATGGGCATCGGCGCGCGGCTCTATTCGCAATTCGGCCTCGCCAACCGCATCAAGCCGATCTTCAATACGGTCGTCACCAATGTGCCCGGCCCGCCGATGCCGATCTATTCGACCGGCGCCCGGCTGGTGAACATCTACGGCAATCTCTGCCTTCTTGACGGAGTAGGGCTCGGCCATGTCGTGCAGAGCTATGTCGACCAGATCACGGTGACGGCGACGGCGTGCCGCGACGCGATGCCCGACCCCGCCTTCTACGCCGAATGCATCGAGGCGTCGTTCGACGCGCATCTGAAAGCCGCGAAACAGGCGGCGAAAGCGGCCGCCTGAGGGCGGAAGGCCTCATAAAGGGACAAGACAGCGATGGTGGCGTTTGCCGATGCAGGAGCGGGCGGGTCGATGAGCGAACATGAAAATGCGCGACCGCCCTCGATCTTCTGGACGCTGATGGAAGGGCGGGCGGTTCTCGAACTCGGCTCATTCTACTATCTGCGCCTCTTCATGCGCTATTTGCCGAAGGGCGACGGCCATCCGGTGATCGTGCTGCCGGGGTTTGTCGCCAGCGACATGTCGACCCGGCCCTTGCGCAGCGTCCTCAAGGACCTCGGCTATCCCGCTTTTGGCTGGGGCCTCGGCCGCAATCTCAAATTCAACGAGGAGCGCGAAGCGCAGATGTCGGCGCTGCTCGAGCGCATCCATGGCGAGCACGGCCGCAAGGTCTCGATCATCGGCTGGAGCCTTGGCGGCGTGTTCGCGCGCGAACTCGCCAAGCGCGCGCCGGACAAGGTGCGCAGCGTCATCACGCTCGGCAGCCCGATCACGAGGCATCGCAGCTATTCGAATGCGCGCGGGCTCTATGACGCGATCAACGGCCCGCCCGAGGACCGTCGCGCCGAGCAGCTCCAT
>JBGSNB010000455.1:0-2049 GCA_041739835.1 Parvularculaceae bacterium
GGACGGATCCGCATAGCCGGCGACGCGCACGGATTCGCCGTCGGCGGCGTAGATCGGCTGCAGGTAATCGCGCGACATCGCCGCATTCGGCAGGGTCGGCGGCACGCTCAAGGGGTCGCCTTCAAGGACCCCGTCCGCGAACAACTTCAGATAGTCGGCCTTGATCAGCGGCGCGCCGGCATATTTGTCGCGAACGGCGCCTGCGTCCGCCAGCAAAGTCGCGCCGTCGAAGGATCCGTCCGCCGATTTGTACGCGCTCGGATCGAAATAGAGCGCCAGCCTCGCGCGGGCGTAAAATTCGCCTTTCGCGAGCAGGGCGTCATAGACGGCGAGGCTGTCCGGTCGCGCCGCCGCGTCCATGAAGGACGTGATGCCGCGCGGCAGCGTCACCGCCATCATGCGCTCTGGATGCGCAAGGCGCTTGGCCGCTTCCGCCGCCTGCATCGCCGCCGTGTCGAGGCGGCTGTAGATATAGGTTTCCGTCAGCTTGCCATTCGGTTCGCCCGCGGCGTCGACGCCGACATATTGCGCGAGGTCGGCGAAGTCGGATTTCAGCGTCCTGGCGTTAAGGCCGACGGTTTCGCCCGCCGCATTTTTCGCCGTCGCCAGCGCAAGGCTGTTCACCGCGAAATGATGGCCGTCCGTGCCTTCGAGCAGGACGGGATTATTCGGCGCCGCGGCGTCGAGCGCGGCGCGGATGGTCTTGAATTTCCTTCCCGGCTGATTGCCGCGCTCGAATTCCCAGAGCTCGGCGAAAAGCCACGCGCCGGGCGCCGGCTCGAAGCGCGCAACGCACGCGGCGACAAAGGCCGACAATTCCTCCAGCGTCATCGCCGTCTTGTCGATCGAACAGGTATCGACCTCCATCGCGCCGATCGGGTGCAGATGCGCGTCATGCAGGCCCGGCAACACGAGCCGGCCGCCAAGATCGACGCTGGTCGTCGTCGCGCCGACATATTTCGCGGCTTTCGCCACCGATCCGGCAAAGACGATCTCGTCGCCTTTGACCGCGATCGCTTCGACGAAGCGCCGCTCCGCATCGGCCGTGTAGATCCGGCCGCCCGTCAGCACGGTGTCGGCGCCGCCGGTCGGCCCGCTGGCGCAGGCGGCGGCAAGGGCGAAAGACGCGACGGCGAACAGCGATGATTTCATGACGAGGTCCGTTGTGCAGGTCGCGCCGGACTGGCGCGGCGCGAAGTATCAAGCGATAGTGGCCGCCAATTCAAGCGGGGCGCGCAGGCGCGAAAGAGAAAGGGCGTCGCTGGCGGTGAATTCGGCTTTGACGAAAGAGGCGCAGGCGCATCTGCGCGCAGGGTTCTCCGCGCTCCAGCAAGGAAGGCCGAGGGACGCCGCCGCATTCTGCCGTCAAGCGATATCGGCGGCGCCGGAGCATCCTCAGGCGCATTTCCTGGTCGGGCTTGTCGCGCTCGACATGGGCGATCTGAAGACCGCCGCGCGCGCCTTCGGCACGGTGACCAAGTTCGATCCGAAGAATGCCGCCGCCTTTGCGCAGATGGCGCGTCTCTTCATGCGCATGGGCCAGCCGGCGCGCGCGGAACAAGCGCTGGCGGAGGCCAAGCGCGCCGGTATGGCGGATGCGGCGACTGCCGATCTTGTCGGCGTCGTCGCGTCGCTGCTCGGCGATCAGAAAGAGGCGAAACGTTGCTACGCGTTTGCCTGCGCGAAAGCGCCGGACAGCGACGCCTATGCGGTCAATTTCGCCACCGCCTGCATCTTTCTCGGCCATCTCGACGAGGCGCGAACGACGCTTGAGCGCGTGCTCATGCGCAATGACCGCGTCGCGCAGGCGCAATGGCTTTTTTCCTCAATCGTCAAGGCGACATCGGACGACCGCGCCAGGCGACTCGCCGCCGCGGCCGCCGGCGCCGATGCGCACTCCGCGGCGTTCCTCAATTACGCCGCCGGCAAGGAGTTTGAAGACTGCGAAGAATGGGATCTTGCCTTCGCCGCTTTCGAGGCCGGCGCGCGCGCCAAGCGCTCGCTCGCCAACTATGACGAAGCGGCGGAGATCGCGACATTCGCAGCGCT
>JBGSNB010000470.1:0-2179 GCA_041739835.1 Parvularculaceae bacterium
CGCTCGAATTCGTCGGCGACGAGGTCGAGCCGCGCCGCGGTCGCATCCGCCAGCGCTTGCGCCTCCGCCGGGTCCGCCGGCGCTTCATGCAGGGCTCTGGCGAGCGCCGCCTGCACGATAATGTCGCGCGAGAACCGCGCCGGAAAATCGTCGATCGTCTCGCGCGCCTTTCGCGCGCGCGCGACGATGTTCGCAAGATCGGCGCCCGCGATCGTCTCGCCGCCATCGAGGACCAGCGCCGAATCGGCGACACCCTCCGCATAGAGATAATCTTCCAGCTCGCCGTCATCGAGCACATATTGCTCGGACTTGCCTCTGCTGATCTTGTAGAGCGGCGGCTGCGCGATATAGAGGCAGCCGCGGCTGATCACCTCCGGCATCTGGCGGAAGAAGAAGGTCAGCAGCAGCGTCCGGATATGCGCGCCGTCGACATCGGCGTCGGTCATGATGACGATCTTGTGGTAGCGCAGTTTCTCGATATTGAAATCGTCGCGCCCGATGCCGGTCCCGAGCGCGGTGATCAGCGTGCCGATCTCCTGGCTGCCGAGCATCTTGTCGAAGCGCGCCCGCTCGACATTGAGGATCTTGCCGCGGAGCGGGAGCACCGCCTGGTTTTCGCGGTTTCGCGCCTGTTTCGCCGAGCCGCCGGCCGAGTCGCCTTCGACGATGAAAAGTTCGGATTTCGCCGGGTCGCGTTCCTGGCAATCGGCGAGCTTGCCGGGCAAGGACGAGACGTCGAGCGCGGATTTGCGGCGCGTCAGTTCGCGCGCCTTGCGCGCCGCTTCGCGCGCCATCGCCGCTTCGACGATTTTCTGGACGACCTTGCGCGCTTCGCCGGGATTCTCCTCGAACCACTCCGACGTCCGCTCCGCGACGACGCCCTCAACCACCGGGCGCACCTCGGAGGAGACCAGCTTGTCCTTCGTTTGCGACGAGAATTTCGGGTCCGGCACTTTGACGGAGAGAATGGCGGTCAGGCCCTCGCGCGCATCGTCGCCGGTGAGCGCGATCTTCTCTTTCTTGGCGATGCCGGATTCGGCGGCGTAATTGTTGATGATGCGCGTCAGCGCCGCGCGGAAGCCCGCAAGGTGCGTGCCGCCATCGCGTTGCGGAATGTTGTTGGTGAAGCAGAGCACCTTCTCGTGATAGCTGTCGTTCCACCACATCGCGACATCGACGGTGACGCCTTCGCGTTCCGTCGAGAAGGAAATCGGCGCTTCGATCAGCGGCGTCTTCGACTTGTCGAGATAACGCGCATAGGCGACGAGGCCGCCTTCATAATAGAGATTTTCCTCGCGCACCTCGACATGGCGCGCGTCCTTCAGGCGAATCGACACGCCGGAATTCAGAAAGGCGAGTTCGCGCAGTCGGTGCTCGAGCGTGTCGAAGTCGAATGTCGTGCCGGTGAAAATCGTGTCGGAGGGAAGAAACGTGACCTCGGTTCCTTTTTCGGTCGTTTCGCCGACGACCTTCAGCGGCGCGTCGGGAACGCCCATGCGGAACCGCATGTAGTGCTCCTTGCCGCCGCGCTTGATCCTGAGGTCGAGCCATTCCGACAGCGCATTGACGACCGAAACGCCGACGCCATGCAGACCGCCCGAGACCTTGTAGGAATTCTGGTCGAATTTTCCGCCGGCGTGCAGCTGCGTCATGATGACTTCCGCGGCGGAGACGCCTTCGCCGGTGTGAATGTCGGTCGGAATGCCCCGTCCATTGTCCTTGACGGTCACCGAGCCGTCTTCGTTCAGGACCACCTCGATATCGTCGCAATAGCCAGCGAGCGCTTCATCGATGGCGTTGTCGACGACCTCGTACACCATGTGATGCAGCCCCGACCCGTCATCGGTGTCGCCGATATACATGCCGGGGCGCTTGCGAACGGCGTCGAGGCCTTTCAAGACCTTGATCGAGTCGGCGCCATAGTCTTCCGGCCCGTCGATTTTCGCGGCGTTGTTCGCCATGATATCCGTATCCTGACTTTTCAAATTTCGAAGACGGCGCCGTCGCGCGCCTCAAAAGCCTGCGCGCGCGCGCCCCAAGCGTCGAACAAGGACGCGTCCGTGCCGGTCATGAAGCACTGGAAGGCGAGATCGTCGAGGATGTCGAACAGGGCGGCGCGGCGATCGGCGTCGAGATGGGCGGCGATCTCGTCGAGCAGCAGCACCAGCGGCGCGCCGCC
>JBGSNB010000614.1:0-4446 GCA_041739835.1 Parvularculaceae bacterium
CCGCCCCCGCTGAAGAGGGCGCGCAATAAGCGCCGGCCGATCCCGGATGGCAAAAGGGCGGCCGAACGGCCGCCCTTTTCGTTTCAACCAGATTGCTCCGCCTACATCGTATCGTCGAGTATGAACGTCACTTTGAGGACGACGCGGTATTCCTTGATCTTGCCGTTGTCGAGCACGACCGACTGATCCTTGACCCAGGCGCCCTCAATGTTCTTCAGCGTCTTGTTGGCGCGCTCGAGGCCGCTTTCGATGGCGTCCTTGAAGCTCTTCGGCGATCCGCAAATGATTTCCGATACGCGGGCGACGGCCATGTCTTCCTCCATATCCCAAGCGCGCCCAATGCGCGCCCCCAAGCGGGAGCCGAAAACCTAGCACCCGCGCCCGGCAAGCGCAAAAATGGCTGATCACGCGCGCGAGACCGCCGCGGCGAAACAGCCGTGCATGGCGTTGTGGGCGTGAATATAGGCGGCGTTCTTGTCCGCGAAGATCGCCTCGATTTTCGCCGCCGTCTCCGCGCCGTCGCGGCCGAGATCGGCGCCGATCAGCATGCCGTCGGCGCCGAATATGCGAAGCGCGATCGGGCGCTTCGCCATCACGGGCGGCAATTCATCGATGAAGGTCGCCGGCGCCGCGGCGCTCTCGCGCACATAGATCGCAAAGGCGGAGCGATAGGGCGTCGCCGTCTTGTGACTCTCGTAGTTCAACAGCAGCAGCGTCTCGCCGGGTTCGGCGTCCTCGAGCGTGATCCGGCAGGGAAAACCGGGCTTCCTATCGGCGGTCCTGCGGATAATCCCGCGCGCCGCGAGCGCGGCGTCGGCGAGGCCGAAGAGCGGGCGAAACTCCTCAATCGGCAGCCCCGTAATTGCAAAGGACATATTGCTCTCCGTCGTCGCCGGAGAGGATTGCGCGTCAGGGCGCGCTGTTCGACCCGATTCTTGCGGGAGAGCCTTCGAGACGCCCCGCAGAGCGAGACGCCTAGACCTTCGGGCGATCAATCTGGATCGCCCGAAGGTCTAGTCTTTGCTTGGTCGCGTCGGGATTACGAAAATCCGGTGATTCCACTTTTTCGCCCGACGCTCTGAAAAGACGCCATGCGCTTACAGCGCAGCCTCAAGCTCCGGCAGGATCTTGAAGAGGTCGCCGACAAGGCCGTAATCGGCGACTTGGAAGATCGGCGCCTCCTCGTCCTTGTTGATGGCGACGATGATCTTTGAATCCTTCATGCCGGCGAGGTGCTGGATCGCGCCGGAGATGCCGACCGCGATATAGAGCTGCGGCGCAACGACCTTTCCGGTCTGTCCGACCTGGTAATCGTTCGGCATGTAGCCGGCGTCGACCGCGGCTCTTGATGCGCCGACCGCAGCGCCGAGTTTGTCGGCGATCGGGTAAATGAGTTTTTCGAAATTCTCGTGGCTGCCGAGCGCGCGCCCGCCGGAAATGATGATCTTGGCGGCGGTCAGCTCCGGCCGGTCCGATTTCGTCAGCTCTTCGCCGACAAAGGAAGAAACGCCGGGATCGCCTTCGCCGCCGATTTTTTCGATCGGCGCCGAGCCGGTCATCTCCGCCGCCTTGAAGGTCGCGGTGCGAATGGTGACGACTTTCTTGGCGTCGGAGGATTTGACCGTTGCGATCGCGTTGCCGGCATAGATCGGCCTGACGAAGGTGTCGGCGCTCTCGATCGCGATCGCGTCGGAAATCTGCATGACGTCGAGCAGGGCGGCGACGCGCGGCATGATGTTCTTGCCGTTGGCCGTCGCCGGCGCGACCAGCGCGTCATAGGCGCCCGCCTTCGAGACGATGAGCTTGGCCGCCGGCTCGGCGAGGAGCTTTGCGTAGGCCGGATCGTCGGCGTGCAGCACCTTGCGGATTCCGACGATTTTCGCCGCTTCCGCCGCCGCGGCGTCGGCGCCGGAGCCCGCAACGAGGATGTCGATCTCGCCGCCGAGTTTGCCGGCGGCGGTCACGCATTTGGCGACGCTGTCGGCGAGGGCGTGGTTATTGTGGTCGGCGATGACGAGGACGGCCATCAGAGCACTCCCGCTTCGTTTTTCAGCTTGTCGATCAGCGTCGCGACCCCGTCCAGCTTGACGCCGGCGGTGCGCTTGGGCGGTTCAGCGACCTTCAGGACCTTGAGGCGCGGCGCGACATCGACGCCGAAATCCTCGGGCGTCTTGATGTCGAGCGGCTTTTTCTTGGCCTTCATGATGTTCGGCAGCGAGGCGTAGCGCGGCTCGTTGAGGCGCAGGTCCGTCGTCACCACCGCGGGCAGCGACAGCGACACCGTTTGCAGGCCGCCATCGACCTCCCGCGTCACATTGATCCGGCCGTCCGTCTTGGCGATTTTCGAGGCGAAGGTTCCCTGCGGCCAGCCCATCAGCGCGGCAAGCATCTGGCCGGTCTGGTTTGAATCATCATCGATCGCCTGCTTGCCCATGATCACCAGTTCTGGCTTTTCGGCCTCGCACACGGCCTTCAGCAATTTCGCGACCGCCAGCGGCTCGACCTCGGCGTCGGTGCGGATCAGGATCGCGCGGTCGGCGCCCATGGCGAGCGCCTGGCGCAGCTGGTCCTGCGCTTTTTCCGGCCCGATCGAAATGGCGACGACTTCGGTTGCGATCTTGGCTTCGGCGAGGCGGACCGCCTCCTCGACCGCGATCTCGTCAAACGGGTTCATCGACATCTTCACATTGGCGAGGTCGACGCCCGTCTGGTCGGATTTGACCCGCACTTTGACGTTGTAATCGATGACGCGCTTGACGGGCACGAGGACTTTCATCGGCGGATCCTCATCAGGGGATTGATCGGAAATGGGGGCATTGGCCCCCGGAAGCCGGCGCGACCATAGCGGCGGGGCGCGGGGCTTTCAACGATATATGGCGCCGCAGCAAGTGCGGTTAGAAAGGCGTTCAAATGCGGGACCCGCTCAAGTCCCGGGGCCCCGTCCGATCAGGATGAGGAAGATCAGCATCAGCACGATGGTGACGCCCTGCGCGATGACGCGCAAGCGCATCAGCCTGTTCGAATTCTCCCTGGCGAAGGTCCCGCCCTTGGCGAGCGAATAGATGCCGACGCAAAGCACGATCAGTGTCGCGGCAAGGCCGAGCGGAATGAGGAAAAAAACGAGCTTGTCCATCGGCGAACCCATGACTTGGCGCGGCGGCGGCGTCCGCCGGCGCCCTTTCTTAGCCGGGGTAGTCGGAAATGAACACGTCCCAATGATCCTCAAGCAACGAGAATCGTTCGGCCTCTTCCGCCTCGAATTTCTTGAGGTCCTTGTAGAGCCGCGTCTTGGCGTCCAGCCAGCGCGTCTCCCAGGCGGGATCGTTGATGGCGGCCGCCGCGTCCCGGTAGACGATGGTGACGCGCATGTCCCAGCGCGGTCCGCCGGCAAGATGAGTGAAAGGGTATTCCGTCTTGATGTCGAGGATGAAGCCGTCCTTCTTCACCTCTTCAAGCAGGGGCTGGTGGTTCTTTTCGTAGAGGGCGGCGAATTTCTTCAGCGATCCCCATTTGACCCGATAGTAATATTCGACCTTGGTCGGAACGTCCTTGGCGCGCTCTGCGGGTTCATCTTGTGCGACCGCCGGCGCGGCCAGCAGACTGAGCGCGCCGAACACGGCGATGAATTCAATTAATTTCATGATGAGTCCCCATTGAGGGGATTAGCTTGCCCGAAACCGAGCGATGAGAAAAGCGCCGCCTCAAGGCTTCGTCCAGCCGTTCAGGATCTTCGCATGCCACGCCGGCAGTTGCGGCTCGGGCTCGACCGGCGTTCCCGAGGCAAGGACGATTTCGGGTCCCTCCTCAAGCGCGGACAGCGGGAAAGAGTTCAGCGCCGCAATATAAGCCCGCAAGTCCGCGTCCGCCGGCGCGTCGACGCCGACGCCGCCCTCTTCGGGCTTCGCCGTCGACGGCGGCTTCAATTCGTCGACGGTGAAATCCATGCGCACGTCATAGGTGCGCTCGGCCTGGTAGCGGAGCCAGCGCTGCGCATTGTACCAGCGGGTCTTGATTTCATCATCCGTACACGTTGCAAGCTCGTCCCCGGACGCGCCCCAGCGCCGCTCCGAACAATGATAGGGGTCGAAGGAGAGATCCCACAATCGCTCCTGCACATGCCCGAGATTCATCCGGATGCGGCTGTCGTCCGACCGCCAATAGGTGAAGGTGCAGGCGTCCTTTTCCGCCAGATACGCCTCCCAGAGGTCGCGCGGCAGATTGTCGCCGCCATAGCGGACGTCGTCGTCGCCGGAATTGAAATGATCGACCAGCTCCTTGATCGTCCGCTTCAGATCGATGAACGCGACCTTGAGGCGCGCATCGCGCGACGGCGTCGAATAATTCTCCCAGTCGCCATAAGTGCCGAAAATATTGGGCGGCAGGCGTTCCGGCGGCCTGCGCCGCGGGAAACCCGCCGCCGAGGCGCGTTCGACCGCAACCTTGCGG
>JBGSNB010000525.1:0-1503 GCA_041739835.1 Parvularculaceae bacterium
TGCCGGGCTCATCCGCTTTGCGCTGAGCCCCGACGGCGTCGTCACGCCCGATCTCGCCGAGAAACTCGGCGGGCGAGGCGCCTGGGTCGCGGCAGACCGGAAAGCGCTCGCCAAAGCGGTGTCAAAGGGACTGTTCGCCCGCGCCTTCAAAGCCGCGGCGACCGCGCCCGAAAGCCTCGTCGAGACTGTCGAGGCGGGCCTTGAAAAACGCGCGCTCGATGCGCTCGGCCTGGCGCGCCGGACGGGCGATGCGGTGCTCGGCTTCGATCAGGTCAAGAAGGCGCTGGGCAGCGGACGTGTCGGTGTCCTTCTTTCGGCTTCTGACGCCGCTGACGACGGTTGCGAGAAATTGTCGAGACTTGGCGCGCGGATGGGCAAAGACCTTTCTCTGCGGCGCGGCTTTACCAGTTCGGCGTTATCGGCCGCGTTCGGCAAGGATGGCGTCAAGCACGCCGCCCTGCTGAAAGGCGCCGCCGCAGACCGGTTCCTGCGCGAAGTGGGGCGGCTGGACGGATTTCGGGAAGAAGCGGCGATCATCGCCGACGACGAATGAACGACGCAGCGGCCCGTCGCTGCTGCGCCAGAGATTAATCGGTCGCCATATCGTGGTGGACCGGGGCGGGTTTGGGCGTTATGTCCAAGGCCGCTTTCAAATAGGGTCGGCCCGGCTGCGCCCGCTAATTGAAAGTCCGCTGCATGAACGTGGCGGGAACGGAGAATGGATGACCGACGACGTCGAAACGAAATCTGACGCTGGTTCGAAAGCCGGACGCAAGCCGTTATCTCTGCGCCGCTCTGAAGTCGGCGCGGTGAAGCAGAGCTTCAGCCACGGCCGCTCGAAGACCGTCGTTGTCGAAACCAAAAAGCGTCGTGTCATCGGCGCCAAGAAGGAAGAAGAGCAAGCGCCCGCCAAGACGGCGCCGGCGCGCGAGACCGCGGTCGCCAAAAAAGCCCCCGAGAAAAAGGCCGCGGGCGCGAAGGCGCCGGATACGCCCGCCGATAAGAAAACCCAGCCGAACGTTTTGAGGACGCTGTCCGAAGACGAAAAGCAGGCGCGCACTGCCGCTCTGGTGCAGGCGCGCAAGGAAGAGGAAGTCCGCAAGAAGCGCGACGCCACCGACCGCGAAGAACGCGAAGCGCGCGAAGCCGAAGACCGCGTTCGCCTCGAAGCAGAGCGCGCGCGCCTTGCCGAAGAAGAAGGTAAACGCGAACGCGAAACCGCCGAACGCCGCAAGGCTGAGGAGGCCGCGCGCCTGGCGCTCGAAGAAGAAGAGCGTGAAAGAAAGAAGCGCGCCGCGGCCAAGGCAGAAGCTAAAGGCAAGGGCGGCAGGCCCGGCGACGCCAAATCGGCGCCCGACGCCGACGCCGACAATCCGCTGGCGCGCCTCGGCGGACGCCTCAAAACCAAACGCAATCCCGTTGTCGACAAGAGCGACCGCGAAAACGCCGCGAAGGAAGCGCCGCGCCGCAGGGCGGGGCGCCTCACCATCGCCAATGCGCTTG
>JBGSNB010000587.1:0-1742 GCA_041739835.1 Parvularculaceae bacterium
CTTGCCGCCGCGGCGGCGATCCGGTTCAACACCGACTGACATGTACGATCTTGCAAACCCCCAGCGCTTCGACGCGCTCGCCCGGACGCTGACGCCGTTTGTCGCGGCGGCGGCAATGGCGGCGATCGCGGTCGGCCTATATTTCTCGCTCGCCGCGTCGCCGGCGGATTATCAGCAGGGCGACAGCGTTCGCATCATGTATGTGCACGTCCCCGCCGCGTGGATGGCGCTGATGTGTTATTCGGCGATGGCGGTCGCATCGGCAGTCGGCTTCATCTGGAAGCACCCGCTCGCCGATGTCGCCGCGAAGTCGACGGCGCCGATCGGCGCCGCCTTCACGTTTCTGGCGCTCGTCACCGGCTCGCTCTGGGGAAAACCGATGTGGGGAACCTGGTGGGCGTGGGACGCGCGGCTCACTTCGGTCCTCGTCCTGTTCTTTTTGTATCTCGGCTATATCGCGCTCTGGCATGCGATTGACGACAAGACCCGCGCGGCGCGCATCGCCGCCATCGCCTGCCTTGTCGGCTTCATCAATATCCCGGTGATCAAATTCTCCGTCGACTGGTGGAACAGCCTGCATCAGCCGGCCAGCATCCTGCGCGACGGCGGCCCGTCGATCCACGCCTCGATGCTGGCGCCCCTCTTCCTGATGGGGATTGGCTATGCGCTGCTTTACGCCGCGCTGCTGCTGATGGCGATACGCGCCGAACTTGCCGAGCGGCGTATCGCCCGGCTTGAACAGATCGCGCGCGCGCCGTCGAAAGCGACCATCGCATGACCAGGCGCGCCAAGAGGCTGCTCTTTATCGGCGTCATTTTCGGCGTCGCGGCGCTTTCGGTCGCTCTCGTCTTGACCGCGTTGTCCAGCACCGTCGCCTATTTTTACACGCCGTCGGATCTTGCAAAGCTCACGGGCGCGCCCACCGGCGTTATTCGGCTCGGCGGGTTGGTGGCGGACGGGAGCGTCAAATTCGCGAGCGGCGACGAAACCGCAGTCGAATTCACGATAAGGGATGAATTCAGGACAACGCCCGTCACCTATCGGGGCGTGCTGCCCGACCTTTTCCGAGAAGGGCAAGGCGTCGTCGTGCAGGGAAAATTCGAGAACGGCCGCGTCGTCGCCAGCGAGGTCCTCGCAAAGCACGATGAAAACTACATGCCGAAGGAAGTCGCCGACGCGCTCAAGGAACAGGGGCGCTGGCGCGAGGGCGGGGCGCCATAGCGCGCTTCTTGCCAAGATGCGCCCACTCAATAACGCGCGTCGCCGCCAGCCTCGCCGCAGATGGACCATCGACGCCGAGTTCCTTCAGGATCGCGTCGAACGCCTCGGCCTGATCGACATAGGCGGCGGGATCGTTGAACAACGCCTCGAGTGCGGTCGCGATGTAATCGCCTTGGCAGTTCTCCTGAATGAATTCCGGAATGACGAAGCGGTCGGCGGCGACATTGATGATTGACGCGAAAGGCGTCGTCGTCACGCGCCGCGCCCAAAATCCCGTGACCGGATCGACCTTGTAGGCGACGACCAGCGGCGTGCGGTTGATCGCAAGTTCTGTCGACGCGGTGCCGGACGCGGTCAGCGCAACATTCGCCGCCGCCATCGCGTCGTATTTTTCGTCGGGGCCGACGAGGATCGGTTCGCCCGGCCAACCTCCGAGGCGTTTGGCGACCAGCGGCGCGACGCTTGGCGCAACCGGCGAGACGATGCGCAGCGCCGGCATTTCGCGCGACAACAGCGTCACC
>JBGSNB010000005.1:0-4549 GCA_041739835.1 Parvularculaceae bacterium
CGATTTCCGGGGCGAGGATCGCCTCATCGGCGCGACGGCGGCGATCGCGGCCGGCTGGCGGCTGCGGTTTCACCTGCATCCGGGGGTGAAGGCATCGCACGCCCGCGACGGCCGCTCGATCATCCTCGTCCTGCCGAACAAGGAAGGTTGGCGGTTTCGCTGCAATCGTCCGGGCGTCCGCCTTGAGCGAAGCGTCTATTGCGGCGAGGGGGCCCTGCCGCAATCTTCCGAACAAATTGTAATCTTCGCGGGCGGCTTGGAAGAGGCCGGCGCGGGGGATATGCTGGTCCGATGGAGTTTCCGCCGAATGGACTCGGCCTGACGGGCGCGTGACTGTCGGCGGGTCGAAGTAAAGTGCGGTCGCCGCCGCAGATCGCGGCCGCCTGTATCCCGTGGGGAGCGTGCCCGATGTTTCGCGACGCCGTCGCCCGAGTGAAGCGCGCCCTTGCGCCCAAGCGCCAGCAAAAGGCGCTCAGCGATTTCGACATCTCCGGACTGCTCGACCGGCCGCAGCGACGGATCGATCTGCGCGCCGCCAAAAAGCTCATCCAGGGCAAGCGCGTCCTCATCACCGGCGCCGGCGGCACCATCGGCTCGGAACTGGCGCGGCAAACGGTCGGGTTCGAGCCGGCCAAGCTCGCGCTCGTCGATAATTCCGAGTTCAATCTCTACGAAATCGACATGGAGCTGCGCGAAGCGGGGCACGGCGACATCCTGTTCACGACGCTGACCGATGTCTGCCGCCTCGAACATCTGGCGCGCGTCTTCGACATGGTGAAGCCGGAAATCGTGCTGCACGCCGCCGCCTTCAAGCATGTGCCGATCGTCGAGCAGAACCGCTGCGCGGCGGCGCTCGTCAACGTCATGGGCGCCAAGCTCGTCTTCGACCAGGCGACGCGCGTGAAAGCGGAGACCGTCGTCTTCATTTCGACCGACAAGGCGGTCAACCCGTCGAGCTTCATGGGCGCGACGAAACGCATCGCCGAGCTTTACGCGCAGGCGCTCGACGTCGCGCAGAGCGAGACGCGCTTTACGACCGTGCGCTTCGGCAATGTCTTCGGGTCGACCGGCTCGGTCGCGCCGCTGTTCACGCGCCAGATCGCCAATGGCGGGCCGATCACCGTCACCCATCCCGACATCAAGCGCTTTTTCATGACCACGCGCGAAGCGGTGCAGCTGGTGCTGCAGGCGGCGAGCCTTGAAAGCGGCGAGAAGTCGATCGTCAGCCATGACGGCCGCATCTTCGTGCTCGACATGGGCGAGCCGGTCCTGATCCTCGATCTCGCGAAACGGATGATCGAGGCGTCGGGCCTCGTCCCCGGCAAGGATATCGAGATCCGCTTCACCGGCCTTCGCGCCGGCGAAAAACTGTTCGAGGAAATCTTTCTCGACACGGACAAACTGATTCGCACCGGCGCCGACGGCGTCTTGCTCGCCTCGCCGGCGATGATCGACCTGCCGCTGCTGACGCCGCGCCTCACCGAAATCCTGAAAGCGGCGCAGTCGGCCGACCAGAAAATGCTCGACGAGGCGGTGCATGCGCTCGTCCCGGAATTCTCGCCCGCCGTCAACGAAGGCGCAAACGCCCGGCAGCAGATCTCGCGGGGGTAGCGCGGGGCCGGACAGCAACCCCGAAACCTTGACCCTGAAGAGCCGTGCGACGCGGCGCCACGATGGGCGGGCTTGCCGCGGCGTCGCCCGTCGTGACGATCCGGCTTTCGCCGGGGCTCTTCAGACAAGTGGAGTGCATTAAGCCGATGGCGCAATGCACCGCCTGAACGGGAAGCGCCACATTCGCAACGCTGGCGACAACGACCGCCACGTCGATTACATTCTCCGGAACACTGTTAGCCCCGGCGAGCGCAGGCGGTGCATTGCGCCATCGGCTTAATGCGCCCTTGCTTTGAAATGGCGCCGCACGCGTCAGGGCAGCGGCCGGATATTCTGATTCATGCGAAAGACGTTTGCCGGGTCATATCTGGCCTTGATCTGCTGGAGCCGCCGGTAATTGGACCCGTACGCAGCCGCAACTGGATCGCCGGTTTCGTCGTCGTCCAGATAATTGACATAGCGTCCCGCGGCGAAGAACGGGCGCATCAGCTTGGCCGTTTCACGCGCCCATTCGATGCAGGCGCTGGTGTACGCGTGATTGGTCCATTGGGCGAGGATCAGGAAGTTGTAACCCTCTTTCCGGTGCGGGAACGCCGTTTCGCTGATGCCGACTCGCGTGACCGCGCCATGCAAATGCTCGATGAGCAACTGGCCCATGGGAGTTGGGCAGCGCGCGAAACAATCGATCATCGTCTCGATCGCAGCATCGCTGAGCTCGGTCAGGAAATTCGATTTCCAATAGCTGAGAGCGCCTTTCGGAAACCCGGCGTCGAGGACGGTGTTGAGTTCTTCGTAGGCGATCGGCCCGACCCCGTCTGCCATCGGCGTTCCGAATCGCTTCAGCGACTGCACCGCTCTTTCTGCCTCCGCGGGCGGGCCGCAATGACAGGTAACCATTGCGGCGACCGGCGTGCCGGAGCCATCGGGGGCATGTGTCAGCGCTGCGAAGAGGATTTGTTCGTCGGGCAGAGATCGCGTTGCGTCTCGGAAGAAATTCAGCGTGTCGCGTGCGCGCGCCATCGGGTGAACAATCGGGCCGCCGACGACGGTGGGGCCGACCGCGTATAGATCATAGTCAAAGCTGGTCGCGATGCCGAAATTTCCGCCGCCGCCGCGAAGGGCCCAGAAAAGATCGGGCTCCGACTGCTCGCCGACCTGCAAGACCTTGCCATCCGCGGTGACGAGTTCGACGGCGCGGAGATTGTCGAGGGCCAGACCATACTTGCCCATCAGCCAGCCGATCCCGCCGCCGAGCGTGAGCCCGCCGATGCCGGTTGCGGAAACCACGCCGCCGGTGACGGCGAGATCGTGCTTTTGTGTTGCGCGATTGAAATCGGCCCATGTCGCGCCGCCTTGCGCACGAGCGGTTCTTCCCTTTGGGTCGACAACGACGTCCTTCATCGGCGACAGGTCAATCATGACCCCGCCATCAATGGTCGCCCGACCGGCAACGTTGTGACCGCCGCCGCGAACTGCGACTTCAAGGCCGTGTCTGCGGGCAAGATCGAGTGCGGCGACGACATCGGAGACGCCTTGGCATCGTGCGATCAACGCTGGTCGCTTGTCTACCAGGCCATTGTGCACTTTCCGCGCTTCCTCGTAGCCGATGTCCGCAGGCCGTAGAACTTGCCCCTTGAAGCCGGCTGCAAGCCTGGCCGCGGCTTCGGCAACGAACGAGGTCGATCCCATAACGCTCCTGCTTCCCAAAACTGTCTCCCATATCTCCGGCGAACTTCGCCCGAGCGCAAACGCGAATTTTTCAGCTGCCGATGAATTAGATTCAGCTACACTGGTCCCATGAAGTCGTTGCCCCCGCTTGTGGAATTGCGTGCGTTCGACGCCGCCGCTCGCCACATGAGCTTCAAGAAAGCCGCGTTGGAACTGGGCGTGACGCCGACCGCGATCAGCCATCAGATCAAACTGCTCGAACGCTATTGCGGCTGCGCGCTGTTTCGCCGGCGGCCGCGACCGTTGACGTTGACCGACGCCGGCGCGCGTATGTTCCCAGCCATTCGCAGCGGTCTTGAAACGTTTGAAGGCGCGATCGTCGCCGTCAGACGTCTTAGTGAGGAACTCCCTCTGCGCGTGACGACCACGAACGCCTTCGCCAGCCGCTGGCTTGTGCCTCGATTGCCTGCCTGGCGGAAGTTGCGCGCCAGCGTGCCTCTAGAGGTGATTGGAACAGACAGCGTGCTCAACCTTGACGCCGGCGACAGCGATGTCGCCATTCGCTACGCCACCAGCCGCACCGGCGATCCGGAAGGCGTCGCCGAGGTGCTGCTGACCGACACGTTCTGGCCCGTCTACAATCCAAGACTGCTGGAACCAGCGCGACTGAAGCGGCCGGCCGATCTCGCGAAGCATCTGCTCATCCACGCATATTGGGCGCCGAGCGACCGCGACCCGCCGACATGGCGGCGATGGCTAAACTCCGCGCGGCGCAAGTGGTCCGATGTGCCCGAATACAAGGAGATGCAGCATCTGAGCTTTCGCGAAGAATCGCACGCCATCGAAGCGGTCATCGGCGGCCAGGGCATTGGGCTGTTCAGCGACGTGCTGGTGGCGAAGGAGCTCGCCGCGGGCACGCTCGTAAAGGCGTTCGATCTCAGCTTGCCCGGCTATCGCTTCTACGTGGTCCGGCGTCCGGATCATCCTCGCGAAAAGCAAATCCGTGCGTTCGCATCCTGGCTAAAATCGGCGACCTAGAACGCCTTGGAGAAGCCAGACGCCCCCACCGCCTCGCAACCCTTGTCCGCCCCGGCCGCCTTCGTTACATCTCGCGCGAAATTCGCCGGAGACCCCGCATGACCCTCTCGCCGGTTCGGCGCGCGCTGCTGTCCGTTTCCGACAAGACGGGGCTAGAAGCGTTTGCGGGGCGCCTCGCCCGGGCGGGGGTTGAGCTGGTGTCGACCGGCGGCACGGCAGCGGCGCTGCGCGG